>DAOWFP010000085.1 GCA_030637895.1 Bacteroidota bacterium
CCTGAGAGGGGCATTCCTTCAAAAAAGAGTACTCGTCGGACTGCTTCCACAGGGTGAGCCACCAGGCCAGTTCATTGTACCAAAGGATCGGCTGCCTCTTCTCCAAACGCTCCAGGTTCATGGCCAGGGACTTGTTCCAGAGAAAACGTGAACAGCCGCAAAACCGTGAGAGCTTCGATTCAATCACATTATTGGTCTTGAGCCTGAATATATATGCCTTCCGGATTGTTTGCATTACTCTTTAATATACTAATTATGTATGTATTATGCAAGTTTAAACGTAATTAAAACAGTTTGTTTGTTCGATTTAAATACAATTGGTCTTAATACAATATTCTCTTAATATCTGGGACTTGTCACTGGACAAAAAACAGTGTTTTCACAAGTATTAATGTTACAAACTGAAAAATATCGGGGTATATTTATGAAAAAGTATTAAGTGTCCTTCTATCCCGTCCCTGAAGTGAACGGGTTTTACGGACATGCTGATAAGTTCCAAGCAGAACCGGGTTGGCCTGTTGGACAAAGATTGCTTCAGTTGCATCAAGGAGTACTTCTCCTAACGTATAACGATCTGCCTTTGGAGTTGTCGTTCGCCCGAACGGAGCCTCAGGTAATACATACCCTGGGCCATCCCGCTCACATCGATGGTCTCCCTTATCTCCATCACATTAGCGAACTGCTTCACGATGATTTTTCGCCCCAGTGAATCGAAGAGATCAAGGTACAGGGTTTCAACTTCAGAATACATGTATTCAATGGTCAAAAACTGGTCTGCAGGTACGGGATACACACTTAGCTCGCCTGGCAGGAAACGGTCCACTATAGCCGTTGCTGGCGTAAGATAGATGGAATCTTTTCCTGTACACCCGCCGGGACTCATGACTTCGACCATGTACCATCCAAATTCATTGGCTTCATAGGTCTGGGTGCCGACAACTCCGTTCCACAGGTAGGACACATATCCTGCTCCGGCATCCAGCGTTACCGGAAGGGAGGTACCCAGGGTATCATTCACCCCACCAAGTTCAGGCTCCGGAGATCCATAGTTTGTAATAAGCACATCCAGCTGATCATTAAGTGGATCATTATCCTTTGCATACACGGTATAGGCCGAAATAGTATGATCCCCTACCCTGGAGAAGTCAAAATCAGTCCCCAGAAGAAGTTCAAGCGAATCACCGGGATACAGTGTCTCGCTAATGGAATATTGTCCAGTCACAGGAGCGCTTCCATCCACCGAATAAACCACACTGACCATCTCATCTAAAATAGGATGAGTTCCATAGTTTCTTATATGGAGCCTGAGTTCCTCCCGGTTCGAAAGGTAGCAGGCTGAGACCGGATCTGAAATGGATGAGACCCCCACATCCCACAGGTCAAAACTAATTTTCACTTCATCTGCAGCTGAGCATCCATTGATATCCATTACCAGTACGCTGTACATGGAATCCGGACTTTGGTTTTCAAAGTCTACTACAAATAGCTGATCGGCTGACCCATCCTGCCATAGATAGGAAATGAATCCACTACCGGCATCCAGGGTGTGCGTTTTGGTATTCACCAGCCGGTCTGCTCCCAGAGATACTGTGGGAGAACCGTATACCTCAATGGATTGATCCAGGTGGTTATTTCCTGGAACCAGGTCCTTCGAATAGCTTACATCAATAACGAACTGATAGGTCCCAAGGGTACTCACATCAACCGTCCCGGCCGAGGAGAAAAGGATTGAATCACCAGGCACTACCATTCTGTCAACAAACAGGGTATCATATACCAGGGGATCCCCGTTAACCTGGTAGCTAATGAAGATCGAATCATTTGCATAAAGGGTATCGCTACCCATATTCAGAATATAAAACTCTACCTGTTCTGTTGCAGAAAATTCACAGCCATCTGTGGGATTAAAGAGTCCTTCTATCCCCATATCCGGTATCAACATGCTTACAAGTACCGTGTCCGAGTTCTCGCACATGGTTCCTTGCTGTACTCTGACCCAATATTGCCCGGTAGTATCGATCAGCAGGGTCTGATTGGTTGAAGCATCCTGCCACAGGTAGCTGTCATAGCCTCCACCTGCATCGATGGTATATGAAAATGCCCTGATCACTGTATCCGCTGCCAGATCAATGGGCGTATAACCAGAGACCTCTACGTTCACCTGCAGGTCATCATTTGTCAGGTCATTATCAAAGTCCAGTTCCGTATAGGACAATACGGTGTAGGTTTTTATGGCACTCATATCTGTAGCCGTAGTGAAGGAGTATTCAATTGAGCTGTCAGGAAGAAGCTCAGCAGCGAGAACTGCAATTTCCTCCACGACTGTTCCTGCATCAATTTGGTATCGAACCGGGACTTCATCTCCCACATGCAGGGTATCGGTACCAAAATTCGTGACCTCGATCCTTGGCCTGACGATGGCCCCCAGTTCACAGCTTGACACAGGATCCAGTATACTCGTCACGCCAACATCTGCGATCAGTAGATAGACATAGCTCGTATCACTATATTCACAGAAAGAATTGCTGGCAGTTACATGGTACACTCCGTCTGCTATGGCACTTACATTAAATACAGGATCGGTGGTTCCATCGTGCCAGAGATAGCTATTGCTGGGATCGCCTGTATCGGCATCCAGTAAAATGGTATCCGGTCTCACAGTATAGACCTCCGATGGCAGATACACATAGGGCGTATCGGCCACCTCAAAGGACTTCGCCGTAGTATCATTGGTCACGGTTTCATTGTAGAAGTCAATGTCATCAGCCAGAAGGGTAAAGGCTTCGATGTTTTTGATTCCTGCTGACATGACCTCAAGGGATTCTATGAAAACATAGGGCATAGAACTTCCACGCAAGAGATTGCTTGAGAGTACAAAGGTGTCTCTTACGGTTGGCTCAGAATCAAGATCATATCCTACAATTAGGGTATCACCTGCCATAAGGGTATCAAGCCCGAAATTCATGATTGTCACTGCCACATGATCTCCAATTTCCTGAGCACAACCATCTATGGGAGACTCGATCGAGACAACTCCCACATCCCTGGGGGCAGCATAAATACGGATATCATCAATGCCAATGCCCTCTGCCCTTCCGGATGCATCGCTTGAGAAATGGAAACGGAATTTTACACCAGGTGTGTTTCTGAATACGGTTGTATCCAGCATTATCCTTGCTGTATGCCATGGATCCGCCACATTGGTCCATCCATGTCCACCGCTCAGTGCAGTTATGGCATCTGAATCATACCAGTTCCAGTCATAGGCCACACCATCGCCAAGATTGCCCACCCGTAACCAGGTCTGCCCGTTGTCCAGGGAATATTCAAGCATGGCACCATCATCACCGCTTTCGGTGTTGATGTATAAATTGCACTCGAAGACCGGGTAATCGATCCCTGTGAAATCGAAACAGGGCCCCAGCAGATAACTCTCCTCGTCGTTGGAATAAACTCCATCCAGGTCAGTTACCCAGGCATTCACCCCTGAAGCAGCTGTGTGGATAATGGCTCCCATGGGCATTCCATGTTCAAAGGAAGAACCAGCACCATCGGCTCTCCAAAAATCAGTTCCATTTTCAAAGTCCTGCTCATAAGGCAGTGTGTAAATCGGGTCCACATACAGGATAGTATCCAGCTGATTGTTTTCCGACTCCTCGTCCACGCCAAGTAAGGTTTCAATGACCACATTATACACACCCGGAGTACTCAGATCAATAAAATCTGTAAAATCAAAATCCCGCTGACCTTCAAATGCAATATTTCCGCCGATGATATCATCGGTAAAAGTGGATCCCCCGTCAAAGGAGTACCTGACCGGTATGTTGTCAGGTGTGGCACCCGGACCGAAATTTTCAACCCTGATGCTAACCGTTTCAGCCGATGAATGTCCACATCCCGTTCCCGGCGATAGCAGGGCAACCGGACCCACATCGTATTCTACATAATTACCAGTAATGGCAAGGTTCTCAATATTCCATCCGGAAAAGTGGTCAGTGGGGGTGGTGGGTCCCAGGTTAAACCGGATCTGCATCTGGTTCTGCCTGTTTGCCTCGTTCAGGTCCAGTGCAGGAGATTTCCATTCACCATCTGCGAACACATTGTTGTTGTTTGACCAAATCTCAAACCAGGAAGCTCCACCGTCATGACTCATTTCAATGGAAGCTGTGTCATTATTTGCCACATTCAACCATCGCAAGAAATTCAGTTTGACATCGTTGTAATAAAACAAGTCTATGACCGGCGAAGTCGCCAGGTTTGCGTATTTGCTAACACTGGCTTCATAATCACCAAGATTAGTTCCCAGTCCGCTCAGGTCATTTCCCAGCACCATGGTATCGCCCGAGGCATATACGGGATCAGGATTACCAAGCTCCTGTCCACCCAGGCCCCGGGGTCTGTTTCTTTCAAAATCACCTGCCAGAGACCATCCGCTATTGGAGGAAAAATCGTCGTAAAAGATCGCTTCCCGGATTTGTCTGTTGCCAAGAGGTGAAGCAGCTGACTGTGGATAGGTGCTGCCGCCAATGTTTATACTGCCCATCTGCAACATGGCATCAGCCATGTTGTTGTGCACAGCATCCGTTTTTATGTCGTAGGAGATCCAAAGGGAGGTATGACCGCTTGGTAAATCGAGATTCAGGGAAGTGAACAGGGCTTCACCGGATACAAAGTTTGCCGAATCAAGTACGGTGGCCGCGTAGAAATCCCGATTGCTGTAATTATAAAATAACTTAACACCATACATATCTATGTCACTATCCAAGGTATTCAGGGAGCTCAGATCCAGAGAATTCAGGGCAAGTGTTTCCGAATTGCCCATCACAGATACATCAATCCTCAGAAGCGGATTGTTCTTCGAACCGGTGGGGAGAAGACCTGTATCCTCCTGGGATATTGTAATTGCATCAACCGCTCTGGGCTGGACTTCAGTCTCCACGACCCGCACATCATCAATGCCCACCCCCCAGCCATAGTTGGTCTTTGCCCTGAAAGCAAAATAACATTCAGGTACAAAGGCATCCTCAGGCAGGAGAACAATTTGCTCTGTCCAGTCATAGACCTCGTCGGTATACTCTGCAATTTTGTGGACCTCGGTCCAGGCACTATCAAAATGTGTTTTATAGTAGATTCTAAGCTCGTCATGAAAAGATCCGAATCCCAGGTTTCCTTCCCGCTGAACATGCATAAATCTCAGCTCCGGTCTGATGCCAAACTCAATGTTGATAGGTGGAGTAACCAACATTACCTCGTTACCTTCCAGGCTTTCAAAAAAGTAGAGGGCATTTACGCTGCCACTATAGGCAGTTGGGGGCCTTCTGCTACCTGGTATCTCGGGATTCTTTGTCCCCCCACCATCAACGAATTGCCACTTGCTATCGCCTGCCTCCAATTCGGTAGTCCAGCCAACGGGTTTTGTTCCGGGAGAGCTGTCAAAATTTTCATAAAACAGGGTATCCTGACCACTTAATGGATAAATGAAACAGATTGCCAGTATTAGCGTATAAACAAATCTATTTGCTATGCTCTTCATTGAAGTAGGGACTAGTACCAATATATGACTCTAATACGGTTAAAAACTATATAAGGTTGCATGCCATATGAACAGCTAAAATTTCACAGTCCATACAACCATTCCAGCTTAGCTTTGGTCACGAAAGTGAACAAATTTAAGAACAAAGAATTTTTATACGACAGAAGGTAAATGCAAATACAAAAATTATATACCAAAGGTTTCTTCCTTATTATCCTCTTGCTGACACAGGCTGTCAATAGTTTTTCTCAGACAGATGTTGAATTCTGGTTTGTGGCACCCGAAATAACCATAGGTCATGGAAATTTCCCAGGTGGTGAACCTGTATACTTCAGGGTGTCCGCCCTGGATCTGGATGCCACTGTAAGAATTTACCAGCCGGCCAATCCCTCCGGTTTGGACACTACCTTCACCGTTCCTGCCTCCGGCACTGTCTCCATTGATGCTTCTCCCTGGATAGATGACCTGGAGAACAGGCCGGGAGGAATTGTTCTGAACAAAGGGGTTCGTATTACTTCGACCAACCTGGTAACAGTATACTATGACGAGGATGAATACTGGAACCAGGATATTTTCGCCCTAAAGGGAAGTAATGCACTGGGACTGGAATTCTACACCCCCTTCAACGAAGTCTGGAACAACGGAAATTACAATCCCCTACCCTACAGCTCCATCGATATTGTTGCAACGGAGGACAATACTCAGATCACCATAACACCCACCGCAGCCATCGTAGGGCATGCGGCTGGAGTACCCTTTACTATCACTCTGAATCAGGGGGAAACTTACTCCTGCCTTGCCACAAGTCAGTTAGCAGCCGGTCACCTGGGTGGAAGCCACATCCTCTCCGACAAACCCATTGCGGTAACCCTTAAGGATGACTCGGTGGCTGGAAATGTATGCCGGGACCTGATCGGTGACCAGACCGTCCCCATTGTGAATGCGGGCGGCAGCAGAATTGTGGGTTTCGAATACATCGTCATGAGAGGAAAAATAAACCTCATCAATCCCAATGCTGCCATCCCGGACCCCGATGGCATTCCCACTGGAGAAAGAATTTTTATACTGGCCACTGAGCCTAACACACAGGTATTTATTGATGGGGTGCCTTACACAACAATAACCAATGCAGGAGAGCAGTCCGTATACGAAATTCGGAATAACTCCACGCATGTGGAGGGTGACAAACCCATTATGATCCTTCATGCCTCCGGATTTGGCTGTGAGCTTGGCGGGGCCGTTTTACCTACCATTGATGGCTGCACAGGCTCGGTGGAAGTCAGTTTTACCAGGTCCACTGACCGCGATTTTTACCTGAATATTATGACCATCGATGCGGCCAAAGATGGTTTTACCATGCACTACGAGGATGGAAGCACCTTTGTCATTCCGGGTACCTGGTTTGAACCTGTGGGGGCCACCGACTATGTATGCCTGCAGAAAAACAACAAGAAATTTGCGAATAACACAGGTGGTGGGGTACCCCAGAGTGAAGTAGTCAAAATAACCAATTCAGTAAGTGTTTTTCACCTGGGTTTGATCGAGGGAGGAACAACCACTGGTTGTAAATACGGGTACTTCTCAGACTACAGTGCTGCCAGGGGCGATGTGCTGGTCGTTGAATCCGGTTCAAAATCCATTGCCCGCTGTTTCGGCGATACCATACAGTTAAGGGCAAACGGTGGAATCTCCTATTCCTGGTCCCCCTCTGTCTACCTGGACGATCCCTTTATTGCAACACCCATTGCCACACCTCCTCCTGGTGTATACAATTATGATGTTACCCTGAACAGGGGCTGTTTCCCCGATACTACAATTTCGGTGATCGTGGCAATTGCCGAGCAGGTGGAATCATTTTTTGATACGGATAAATGGTACATATGTGCTCCGGATACCGTAACCTTTACAAACGAGTCCTTTGGAGTGGATTGGTCAAGTGCGGCTAATGTGCAGTGGGACTTTGACCTGCAGGATCCTTCCAATCCCTTTGTATATGACACCAGTTCTAGCATACAGCGTGTCTTTACCAATACCACAGATTCCCTTATAACAACAACCATACAGCTGGTGGTCTGGAACTCCCAGAGTTGTATCAGCGAACTCCGTCGGGACCTTGTGATCAGGCCCGAAATTAACGCAGGTTTTACAAATGACATATCGGATGGATGTCACCCGGTAACCGTAAACTTCACCAATACTTCCACTGGCAATACGGATCGGTACAAATGGACCCTTGGGGATGGGAATTCGGCCAATACCCCCAACGTAAGCCACACCTATTTTAACCAGGGAATGGCAGACAGCCTCTATCATGTGGAGATGGTGGCCATCTCACCTTTCTTCTGCACCGATACGGTGGAAACGGATATCGCTGTATATCCCTACATCGAAGCGGCCTACGCCATAGATACCTTCCAGGGATGTTCCCCCCTGATTATTAGCATCGATAATAATTCGGCCGGTTACATCGAAGAGTACGAATGGACCATGGACGATGGCACCGTTTATTCCACTTCTGCCAGTACCTTCACCCATACCTATACAAATATCACTGCCGCCCCCATTGAGTATAATCTCCGCCTGGTGGTCAGGAACAATACCCGGGGATGCACCGATACCATCGTCCGGGTGATTTCAGTTTTCCCGGAAGTTACGTCTTCCTTTTTGCAGGATCTCTCCAGTGTTTGTCATGGAACGGAAGTAACATTCACCGACCAATCCACCACCACCGCCACCATGTTTGAATGGGATTTTGGCGACGGCGGATTTTCGTCGTCAAAGGATCCATCCCATACCTTTGAAAACATGACGCCGGCAAATGTGAATTATATGGTCCGGCTGGTAGCTACCACAGCGAATCTCTGCCGGGACACATCCTATCGGCCCGTGCAGACACATCCATACATTCATGCCGAGTACTCGGTAAATGAATTCCAGGGCTGTGCACCTTTTGAGGTAGTTGTGCAAAATGCATCTTCAGGGGCGATTTCAGACTACGAATGGGACTGGGGCGACCTGTCCGCACCTTCCACTTCAGGGGACACGGTCCTCACACATCTCTATCAGAATGCCGGGCCCACCAATGTAACAAACAGCCTTCAGCTGGTGGTTCAAAATGCAAATAACTGTACCGATACAATGATCAGGGATATCACTATCTTCCCCGTAGTAGTATCCCAGTTTACCCAGGATCTGATTGCCGGTTGTAATGAGCTTGAGGTGAGTTTTACCAATCAGTCCAGCGCATCTGCCACATCCTTCCTATGGGAATTCGGGGACGGCGGTTCCACCGACGAGCGCGATCCCGATCACCTTTTCCAGAATTTCGGATTAGCTGACTCTACCTTTACTACCAGGTTGATCGCGACCACCATTGAGAATTGCAGAGATACCTCAGAGCAGGATATTGAAGTCTATTCCTATGTGAATGCCGATTTCACCTTCAGCCAGGCAACACTATGTACTCCTTACGATCTGACCTTATTTAACTCTTCCGTGGGTGGAGTGAGTTACCTCTGGGATTTTGGTGATGGCACGGATACACTGGTCTATAATACAAATTCAGTAACACACCGCTTTACCAATCCCTCTCCCACCACGCCGGTGAACTATACCATCGAGCTCACTGTGACCAATCCTCAGGGTTGCATCTCCATTGAAAGCAAAGAGATCAATGTGATGCCCTCCGTGGAGGCAGGTTTTACAGCCAGTATTACCGAAAGCTGTAACCCGGTTACCGTGAGTTTTACCAATACAAGCACCGGTGCGATCAGCTATGCATGGGATTTTGGCAATGGACAATCCTCGGATCAGACTAATCCTCCCATGACCTTCGAAAACTACGGATTGAACGATACGGTATTCAATGTACGGCTGCTGGCCACCAATGTGTATACCTGCCAGGATTCCTTCTTTGTACCCATCCTGGTGCACCCCCATGTGGATGCCGACTTTGCCATAGAATACCAGAGACAGTGTTCCGTGGCCGAGGTGACCTTCCATAACTCCTCGGTGAACGGACAGCAGTATGCCTGGACCTTTAACGGAGATCCGGTGGTGACAAACAGCGCCCAGCCCATCGACCTGCAATTTCCAAACAACAGCACGGTAAGCACAGCTACCTATCCGGTTGATCTCACGGTGACAAGCGCCGAAGGATGCACCGACTATATTGCTAAACAGGTCACCGTATTCCACCGGGTCGACGCCAGTTTTACCAGCATCGGCGAAGGATGCAATCCCCTGGATGTAATCTTTACCTCTACCTCCCAGGGAGCCCTGGATTATAAATGGGAATTCGGGGACCAAACCTCCTCCATCCTGGAGAGTCCTAATCACACCTATTTAAATGAAAGCAATGTGGATTCTGTCTACCCGGTGAAGCTGACCGTAATTTCCGAGAATTTCTGCACCGACTCCGCCTTTGGCACCATCACAGTGTTCCCCGAACCCAAGGCCAAGTTCGATGTGGACCAGACCGTTGGATGTTCGCCGCTGAATGTAAATGTAGAGAACCTGACCGAAGCAGGAAATACCTATACCTGGACTTTTGGTGATGGGTCGGCCCCGCTGGTATTAACAGATACCTCCCCCGTATCTCACTCATACATCAATGATCAGTTAGATGCAATATACCTGGAATTACGACTGGAGGTAACGAATACCCGGGGCTGTAGTGATTTCATTACGCAGACCATTACCGTTTATCCGAGCGTTGACGTTGATTTTGAACGCGATTCAGCAGGCTGCTCTCCCTATTTCTCGCAGTTCACCAATACCTCCATCAGAGCCTCAACCTTTGTCTGGGATTTCGGAGATGGTGGTTTCTCTTACGTTAGCGAACCCGGCCATACCTTTGTTAATACAGGAGAGAATAATCTGGTGGCGAATGTGGAACTTACAGGATATTCCCAGTACGGATGCACCGACTCCTTGATCAGGCAGGTTACCGTCTATCCATCGCCTGAGGTCAGGTTCAGTTATAACCCCATATACCAGTATTTCCCAAATACAACCGTAACGCTGGTGAATGAAACCAACGCAGGAACTTATGATTTCCAATGGGATTTTGGTGACGGACTTACATCCACAGACAGAGATCCCGGATCACATAGCTTTACAGATTGGGGAGAATACAACATCAAGCTAAGTGCATCAAACAGCCAGTGCTCCGATTCTGTTATTCACTGGATAAAGATCTTCCCACCACAACCCATAGCCGATTTCACCGTGGATATTGATACAGGTTGTGTACCCCAGTATGTTGTCTTTACTAACAACTCCCTCTATGGGGATACCTATTTGTGGGAATTTGACGATGGCAGTACATCAACCGACTTTGAACCCACCCATACATTTACCAGGGGCGGATTTTTCCAGGTCAAGCTTACGGTAACAGGAGAAGGCGGTGTGGATTATGCCTTCCATGAATTCGAGATTTATGTGCTTCCCGAGCCTGACTTCTTCATAGAACCTACCCTGGTCATGCTGCCGGATGAGCCGGTGAAAACATTCAACCTTTCTAAATACGGCGTTACCTACCAGTGGGACTTTGGAGATGGTACAACTTACTTTGCACAGGATACTACCTATCAATATACCCTGCCAGGTGTCTATGATGTAGGGCTCCATGCGTGGACCGAACATGGCTGTGAGGCTAACAAGATTATCCCGGAATACATTACGGTGATTGGAGAAGGAAGCATTGTATTCCCGAATGTATTCAAACCTAATCTCTATGGTCCCACAGGTGGATTTTACAACCCGGCAGAACATATGAATGAAGTATTCTACCCGGTGTATGAAGGTGTGGTTGAATACGAACTTAGCATATTTAACCGCTGGGGAGAACGCTTATTCATCACCAACGATATCAACCAGGGCTGGGATGGCTACTACAAAGACAACCTCTGTGAGCAGGGCGTCTATATATGGAAGTGTACGGTTACCTACGGAAATGGCACTTCGGAAAACATGGCCGGTGACCTAACCCTCCTGAAAAAACCATTCTAGCAGAAACACTTAGAAAAATCCGGCAATGGCGAAATAGCTGGTGAGTAAGCTATAGAAGATGATCACCACCAGACTGAAGTTCATGGCTGGGCCGGCCACATACTCCTTCATCAGCGATTTTCGATTGATCAGGATGAATATGGGGATGGCGACTGCAGGCAGGATCAGTGCCTGGAAAGCCTGGGAAAACACCATCAGCAAGGGAGGTGTGGTAGAGATGAATTGCATCCCGAATCCAAACAGAACGCCCACCAGTCCCAGTATACGGTACATGGGCGATCGAATGTTCCTCTCCCTTCCAGTATAATCTGAAATGAGCCAGGGGGCTATCAAAATGATGGGGAAGATGGAGGAAATTCCAGCCCCAACAATTCCCAGGATCAGAATGATGGCCGCAATCTTTCCCCCCAGGGGTTCAAAGAGGCTGATCATTTCCACGGTATTATTCAATTTCATCCCCATCACATGCAAGGTCCCTGCCGAAACAGCCATGATCACCAGGCTCAGGAAAAGCATCATCGATGCAGAAACCGCCGAGTCTCTTTTTTCCAGTTTCAGATTCTTGATGGTCCAGCCCTTTTCTGCCACCACGGTGCTTCTCATGATAAATACCGCAGCAGAACAGGTTGTCCCGGTAATAGCTGCAATTAATCTTAGCGTTCCATCAGTTTTTGGTATGCTGGGCACCAGTCCACCGGCAATGGAAGAGAAACTTGGTTTTACCATAAAAAAGACGATAATAAAGGAGAGACCCATCAAAATAACCAGGATGATCAGGAATTTTTCAAATACCTGGTATTTCCCGATCCATAACAATGCATAAAGTGCGATGACCAACACCACGGTGATCGTCAGGGTATTCCATCCCGGACCGCCAAACAAGAGTCTTGATGCTTCTTTTATCAGATCCGTGACAATCCCGAATATTCCCATCAGGGCCAGCAATTCGCCAATCACCAGGGCAATTAAAATATAGATGGCCAATGGCTTTCCATATATGAGGTTGGTTTTAATGGTGGATAGGGCTGTCTTGCCCGATACCAGGGTAGTCTTGCCATAAGCAACCATTAATACATAGGTAAAAATACAGGACAGAACCAGCGCCCAGGTAAGTGTCATCCCGTGTTCGGCACCCACTTTTGCCATGGTGGTAATACTTCCTGTACCAATATTATACCCGATCAAAAAGAGTCCGGGCCCAATTGCGGTGAGCCCGATCAGAATTCTTTTAGTAAGCTTCTTTTTCTCCATAGAAACAATCCTTACTCTTTTGAATAGACGACTTCCCCGGCAACCATAGTAAGCTGAATGTCCATAACACCATCTTCCATGGTAAAGAGGATCAGGTCGGCACGCTTCCCTGGGCTGATCTCCCCCAAATGATCCAGCCCCATCAATTGAGCCGGATTTGTACTGGCCATCCCAATGGCATCTTTAAGATCGCAGAGCGTAAATCTCATGATATTGCTTACGCATTTGCTGACTGGCTGTACAGCTCCTGCCAGCACATTTTCTTCAGGATATTTCACCACTTCCTCAGTGAGCAAATACCTGTGACCATCCTTCTCATATTCTCCAAGGGGAAGCCCGGCAAAAGACAGGGCGTCAGAAACCAGAATGGTCCCCTGGGCACCTTTCACCTTATAGAAGGTTCTGACCTCCTCTTTTGTAAGATGAGATCCGTCGGCAATAATGGATATGGACAGACCGTCATTGGCCAGCTGTGGCCAGAGGGGATTGTGGTGCCGGTTGATTTCATTGGCACAGCCGTTCCCCAGGTGGGTGGACAGGGAGGCACCCGCCTCAACTGCCTGATCGATGATTTCAGCTGTTCCGTTATGATGGCCCAGTGAAACTACCACCCCGTTTTCATTGCATAAGCTTATAAAGGGGATGGCTCCTTCCATTTCCGGAGCCACGGTGATGAGTCTGATCCCACCCTGAGCT
Source organism: Bacteroidota bacterium (assembly GCA_030637895.1). Lineage (GTDB taxonomy): Bacteria > Bacteroidota > Bacteroidia > Bacteroidales. The sequence continues at coordinate 13,493 of DAOWFP010000085.1, forward strand.
GCTTCCTGGAGGGCTGAAAACTCTTGCCAGTCAGGCAGCCTGATATACTGTTCGGGATGCGCACCACGATAACCCTTGACGGGCGAAAGATAGGGCCCTTCAAGATGGAAGCCGGGAATTGATTTTCCCATCACCTTGTCATTAACAGCTCCTGCCAAAAGGGAAAAGCTCTTTTCCAGGCGCTCTTGATCACGCGTGATCACTGTGGGAAGATAAGTGGTCACCCCCTCCTTCCATAAAGCTTCAGTGGCTTCAAGCAACAACTCCCGGGTCAGTTCCTGGTCGGAAAAGTCCACGCCCATGTACCCGTTCACCTGAATATCAATCAAGCCCGGAGCCACGTAAACTTCCGGAAATCCGGTGCCTGAATCCAGGTGTTTGATTTGAGCTATTTTCCCATCAACGATCTCAATGCTAACCGGTTCGCCGTCCAGGTAAAGCAGCCCTTCCACATAGGTGGCATCTTTTTCTTCAGTACAAGCATGCATGGATATAATAACTAAAAGTATGTAGGAGCAGGTCCGAAATCTCATTTTTTTCTGGAATTGGTGCTGACTAATTCAGATATGAGTAATTTAGAAAGGTAAGGTAAGCAAATAAAGATATTCGTCACCATATACAATGATCATGGCTTATATTGACAGGCGTTCGTTTATTAAAAAATCAGGAGTGGCCACTGCCGGGACCCTGGTTGGAAGTCAGGTTCTGGGTCAGCCTCAAAAACGAAATAGTCCCAATGACGAAGTTCAAGTGGCAGTAATCGGAATCCGCAGCAGAGGAAAGGACCATTACCGGGCCCTGTCAAAAATACCAAATGTAAAAATTGTCACCCTGTGCGACATTGACCAGCGATTGCTTCCCGGAGCGGTTTCAGAAGTTGAAAAACTGACGGGGCATAAACCCGGTACAGTTACGGAATACCGAAAGGTATTGGAAAATCCGGATATTGATGCGGTATCCATCGCCACACCCAACCACTGGCACGCTCTTCAAACCATTTGGGCCTGCCAGGCAGGGAAAGATGTATACGTGGAGAAGCCCGTTTCCCATACCATTCTGGAAGGAAGAAGAATGGTGGAGGCAGCCCGAAAATATGAGCGCGTGGTTCAAACAGGCACCCAGGCAAGGAGCAGACATCCAACTTTTCATGCCATCGAGTTTCTCAACGAGGGCGGACTTGGTGATATATATATGGCCAAGGGACTCTGCCTGAAACCACGTGGCAGTATCGGATATGTGAAGGATAGCAACATTCCTGAAGGGGTAAACTGGGACACCTTTCTCGGGCCCGCACCATACCGGCCCTTCAATGAAAACCGTTTTCATTATAAATGGCACTGGTTCTGGGATACAGGTAATGGTGATTTTGGGAACCAGGGGATTCACCAGGCAGATATTGGCAGGTGGGCACTGAACAAACTTACGCATCCTGTGAGGATACAGGGTTTCAGTAACTTTTTTGTCTGGAACAGCGACCAGGAAACTCCCAATATCCAGCACCTGGAGTTTGAATATGAGGATGGCCGCATTCTTCAATTCGAAGTAAGGGGCCTGGGGACCAATGCCGAGGGCGATATCAGGATTGGAAATCTGATTTTCGGATCGAAGGGATGGATGAATATGGCCAGCGAGGATGTTGGGAAATGCCAGACCTATATGAGTGATATAAAGCTTATGCCCAGCGGTTATTCATCCTACAAGGAAGAGAAGGGTCCGGAATTTATAAATGATGATCCGGCTGCCAGCGATGCTGTGGTAAATCATTTTACAAATTTCATTGACTGTGTCAGGTCCAGAAAATGGCAGGATCTGAACGCGGATATCCTGGAAGGGCATTTGTCCACATCGCTCTGTCACCTTGGAAATATTGCATGCCGGATAAAAAAACCACTGCAGTTCAATCCACAGGGGGAGACCTTCATTGATGATCCTGAAGCAAACACTTATCTGAGCAAAGCATACAGATCTCCATATGATCTCCCTGAGGTGGTTTGATCTGTTTCCGGAAGTAATCACAGCTGCCTGATCAACATATAGTTGCAGATTTGACGAAAGTGTTATAATTTGCATTGTCTCCGTATATCCCTTTGCTTAGTTAGTTTGCTTAAGCTCTTGAACTACTCTACAAAAACAGGTCTGAAATTCTAAAAGAAAGGAATCATGAAAAACTGGAAGTGTTTCACAATTTTTTGTGCTGGATTACTGGTGCTGTCCTCTATCTCTTCCATCTCTGCACAGGATTGGCCCCAATGGCGTGGAGCAGACAGAGATGGAAAGGTCAATGGTTTTACTGCACCGGAGAGCTGGCCTCCGGAACTTAGCATACAATGGCAGGAATCTGTGGGCGCCGGCGATGCAACACCTGTGCTTGTGGAAAACAGGCTTTATCTCTTTACCAGACAGGGTGATCAGGAAGTCATTCTTTGCCTGAATGCCGAAAGTGGAGCAGAACAGTGGAGGAACGAGTATACAGCTGCTGCTGTAACGGGAGCAGGTGCTCGTCACCCCGGACCAAGAAGTACTCCGGCTCTGAGCAATGGCAAAATTATCACCATCGGTGTCAGCGGAATACTCTCCTGCCTGGATGCGGGCAGTGGCGAACTGTTATGGCGCAAAGATCCCTTTCCCGGAATTGTGCCCATGTTCTTCACCTCCATGTCGCCCATCATCGTTGATGGCTTGTGCATTGCACACCTGGGCGGAGCAGACAACGGGGCAATTATCGCCTACGATATGGACACTGGAAATGAGCTTTGGCGCTGGGCCGAAGAGGGGCCCGATTATGGTTCCCCTGTCCTGTTAAAAATATCGGGCAGGAAGCTAATTGTTACACCAACGGAAAAGAGCATCGTTGCAGTGGATCTTGCTGATGGAAAGCTGATCTGGAAACTTCCTTTTCTTCCACAGAGAAGAGCATATAATGCGGCCACTCCCATTGTAAACGGGAATACCGTTATTTATACCGGGGCTGGACGGGGTACGAATGCCGTGAAGATCGAAAAGCAGGGGGAGGAATTCGTTGTCAGTGAGCTCTGGTCCAATGCAGAGTTGTCTGTACAGTTCAGTACTCCCGTGTTAAAACAGGACCTGCTCTACGGTTATACAAATACCGGTAGTTTGTTTTGCATAGATGCGCTGACGGGACAAACTGCCTGGACCGATACCATCCAGCATGACCGCAGTGGGTTTGCTGCGATTCTCGATGTGGGCCCTGTGATCATGGCTCTACCCAGCAGCTCTGAATTGATTGTTTTTAAGCCTGTTAAAGAGAGATACTCCGAGCTTGCAAAAATCAAGATCGCTGATAAGCCAAGCTACGCCACACCTGTTATTGCAGGCAGCAGCATCTATATCAAGGACGAGACAACAATCACCTTATGGAAGATCAAATGAACGTGAAAAAGAGCATAAACCGAACCACAACCAGGAAAATATTTCTACTTGCTTTCTCTCTCTTTCTAATAAGCCTGCTCCCCCAAAGGATCATTCATGCCCAGGGAACTCCTGAATGGAATAGTTTCCACGGACCGGACCGGACCAATAAATCGACAGAGACAAAACTACTGAACGAATGGCCGGATGAAGGACCGGAACTGCTATGGACGATTTCCGGACTGGGAAAAGGATACAGTACGGTGTCCTTTGCAGGTGGATATCTTTTCACAGCCGGGATTGAGGGCCAGCAAACCTTTGTTTTTGCATTTGACCTGGAAGGGAATCTCGTATGGAAAAAGCCCAACGGCCAATCCTGGGAAACAGAAATGTCTCATGCAAGTGCATATAACGGAGCAAGGAGTACACCAACCTGCAGTGAAGGGATTGTTTATCATCTTGGTGACCTTGGCCGCCTGGCAGCCTTCGAATCTAATTCCGGAGATGAGCTGTGGAGCATAGAATTGCGTGAGGTTTTTGATGCTGAAATTCCCGAATACGGATATGCAGAATCGGTATTTGTCGAAGGCGACCGCTTGTATTGCTGTCCGGCTGGGAAGAAGGGATACATGGTTTGCCTGGATAAAAATAGTGGTCAGCTTATCTGGTCAAATATGGAAATAAGCGGAACGGTTGGCTTCAGTTCCCTCATAGCTTTTGATCATGGGGCTTACAGGCAGGTCGCCGGCCTGAGCTCAGATTGTATTTTCGGAGTGGACTCAAAAACAGGCCAACTGCTCTGGAAAGTGGATTATGAGAATAGCCGGTCAAATAATGTTCCGGATCCTATTTTTCACGACGGATTTGTTTTTGCCTCCAGCGGTTATGGCAAAGGAAGTATTCTTGTGAAGCTTAAGCTCACGGACAGTGGAATTACTCCTGAAACGGCATGGCAAACAGAGCTCATGGACAATCATCATGGTGGTGTAATTCTGCATGAGGGATTCCTTTACGGTGCAGGTCACAATGCCCGCGGATGGTTCTGCCTCGATTTCCAAACCGGAACACAGAAATGGAAGACAGGTGGGAAAGGATCACTCACCTATGCCAATCACATGCTCTATTGCCTGGATGAAAGAGGGATCATGACCCTGGTCAGGGCAAGCCCTGAAAAATATGAAGCGGTAAATACATTTGAGGTAGCGGAAGGCGGGAATGGAATGCACTGGGCACATCCGGTAGTTTTTGGTAAGCGGCTTTATATCCGTCATCAGGAAAAGTTATTCGCATATGATATTGGCAATCCGTAGAACATTAAAAACTAATCCTGCTTAGAATGAAAAGAAGAACATTTGTTAAAACTTTGCCGACTGCTACCATTCTGGCCGGAACAGCAGCAAGCTACCCCCTGAAGGCATCAGTATACAGGGATCTTCAGCCAATCAAGCTCCCAACTCCGGAGAAAGATGGTGGCAAGTCTGTGCTTGCTGCCCTGCAGGATAGAAAAACTACAAGAAGCATTGGCTCAAAAGCGCTCCCAAAACAGGTGCTGTCGAATCTTCTCTGGGCAGCTTTTGGCGTAAACAGGCTGCAGGCATCATTTAATAAACCGGGCAGGACCGCACCCTCAGCCAGTAATTCACAGGAGATCGATCTTTATGTGGCATTGCCTGAAGGAGTATACCTGTATGAGGCGGTTCCCCATAGCCTGACTCCCATTGCAGCCGGCGACTTCAGGAAAAGGGCCGGAAGAGGAAGAGCTGCCACGGCCCCGGTAAATATTTTCTATGTTGCTGACCTCACCCGTTATGACCTGGGACCCGATCAGCCTGACAGGGCCATAGGAGATCCGGAAGTCCAGAAATCATATTACTATACCGATACCGGATTCATAGCTCAGAATGTTTACCTGTTTGCTGCCTCCCAGGGACTTGCAGCCTGGTTTCACAACTGCGACAAAGAGAACACGGTCAGTGAATTCAAGCTTAAATCCACGCAGCAAATACTCTTCGCTCAGACGCTGGGTTACCCGGAATAAAATGCAAAGTCGGAAACTACAACTTGTTGATCATTTGAAGCACCTGTGATGTCAGTGGCATTTCAGCTCCCGGCATCAGGCGGGTCACTTTTACTTCATAACCACCCTCGGTAAAGGCTTTATCAGTACAAATATATCCGCTAGATCCATTGCAGTGCGTCATGATGATGGTATTTGTGTAGGGCGACTGCTTTTTTATCTTGCCTCCAATTTCGTGCATTAACTCCCCTGAGACCCCTGCCAGCACCACGTGTCCAATCCTGAAAGTGCTCAAATCAATCTCCACATCGGGACCTATTTCATATTCCTCTTGCGGAAAATGATCCTCTCCCTGTTTTTTTCCAGGCAGAACCAAGGAAGTATTGATGGCTTCAAGAGATCCCAACGGAAGGGTTGTAATCTGACTGTAGGTTTTCCAGGCGGTTTTGCCTACGTGGTATCCCACAGCTTCGATCTCATTGAAATCATTGCCCGGGCCATAAATGGGATTTATATCTCCCGAAGCACCAGCAGTAATGGCAACAACCACCTCATCTCCGGCCTGACTGTTAAAGTACCTGCTTGCCGCACCAGGCCAGTCGCCTGTTATCTGTGTATTACCTGGACCGCTTGTGGTGGCATGACAGGGCCAGTTTATTAAAACAGCCAGCGTTCGGTCATTAAAATCATCAAACCTTACAATGTTCACCTCATGGTCACAGGGCTTGTCTGAGGCTCTTCCCAGCCAGATGCCCCCATCAGCGAATTCGGCCCGCCTGTTAATGTTCAGCTCACAATAACCCTGGCCAGTTCCCATACGAACAGGAACCGGGCTTTCCGATGCCTGAACGGATAAGCTGATAAACTTCTCCTGCAAGTCCTTCACATAAATCTCCACGCTTTCAGGAACATCCTGCTCATAGGCCTTTGTTACGGGTCCCCCGTGGTTATGAACTGCCGTTATCATAATATTCTCAGGTGCAATGCCGATTCTGGCAAAGATCTTCTCCCTGGTCTCATCAATAAACTGCCTCGAATACCCGATCACATCAGCCGTGATCAATAAAAGAGAATTCTCTGAACTTCTGAAATAGAGTGCAGTGGCAAACAGTTGATCATGAACGCCTGTATATGGCTCTGTCCGGGAGGCGTAGCCACTCATGGGTACAGGATGTTCCGGAGTAATAATGACTTTAGCGGCTCCCATCCGGACCTGTGAAATTTCATCCAGGGCATCCTGACCATAGCTTATGGAACAGGTGCATAGCAGAGCGAGGATGCAAAAACCGAATAAGTGTATGTTCTTCATGATGGAAGTTGTTTAGTTCAGATAAACCTGGTGTGAGCTAGCAGTGAATTTAATAAACGAGATTGCCTGCTCCAAAATAATACTATCCAATATTAGTGGAATAAACTAAATATTGCCACAAAAAATAATTAAAACCGTCTTTATGCCATAACGCACCCAAAACGATAAAAATGAAACCAATATCCATTGTATTGCTAATCCTACTTACTGCAGTTGGATGCAGTAATAATTCAAAAACATCACAAGAAATACTGGAGAATATCTTCAATAGCAATTATGAGCATAGTATAATTTCAAAGGGAGACAATCTTCCGAATTTCGATAGAAGGAAAGATAGTCTTGACCTTTTTCTTGTTGCCTTACATGAACGGATTGCACCAGAAATTTTTCAGGAAAGAGTGCATTGGTCCGATGAAAATTTGAAGGAGAAAATTCTCTTTCTAAGAGATAAAGGGTGGCTGACCGTTGATGATAAGGGACTCCGACCAACTGTATTTATTGCGACTGATCAGCAAGGGAAAGAGCTATTCCAATATGGAAGGTCTTTGGCCGAGAAAATTGCACTATCCATTGAAGAGACTCTCCCTTCTATCAAGGAAAAATTCAAGACAAAAGGCCTGGCTGAAGATTACGACTTTGATTCAATGTCCTTTCTAATCTTAAGTAATGTACTGCTTGACAATTGGCAAATTATGCAAATGGAAGCCGCCTATCTAAAGAAAGAGAATCGTCCTGAAAGACATGGGAAATTCTATTATGCTTCTATCGAAGAGAATGTTAATTCAGGTATTGAGCCTTTTGGAATATACGGGAACCAATTCGGAAAAATCAACGACACTACCTATCTGAGTATATATGGGAACAACAGGATTGTGGTAAATGAAAGACTAAGAAATGATGAGGAATTTAAGGACTCCATATTAAATGTGGCTCTTGAACTTACCCCTGCTCTATATAACTTCTTTGAGGAAATAGCTGAGGACTACAGACCTGTACTTTTGAAGCTATTATATGAGCAAACAGATTATTCCAGAAAGATTTATGAAGAGACTGGGTATTCGGACGAAATTGCTTACGAAGAATTTTTTATCTGGTGGTATCATTTCATTTACACAGATGCAACCAATATTCTGGCAGAAAGGAAGCAATTGACCATCCCCGCGGAAGGAAACTACTATTATAAGTAATTAGTCGCGCAACCTTTTTTCAGAAAAACACCTCATTGGTTTAGTAATCGAGGGAGTCCATATGAAAAGAGTCTGGAATATATTGTTTTTTGCCTTTTTTATTTCTTGTCTGTTCTTGTTTAAACCGAGACAGGATGTTGTATTCACAGCCATTAACGAGACCCAGTACATCAGGATGTTTGAAGAAGGCCTGGATTTTGAGCTCTGTGTAGAGGAGAACAATATATTCACTGGAACCTATGCACTTTCAAAAGACACGGTATTTCTAATGTACCGGAACACCAGGCAGTCAGCATACACCAGGCCCCTTCCCAAAAAGCTATATATCAATAAAAGTACTTCCAATATCAAATCCACTGATGACCTTTCGTTTTCTGCTGAGATCCATGTGGATATGCGACAGAAATTACATGAGGGTCAGAATGCAAGCATCTTAGCCGTCGCGCCTGACAGGTAAGTCATACGCTTAAGTTAGTGAACATCTGATTCTGGCTTTTACCATGAAAGCCGAAACCTTCGGTGCAGCTTTGGAGTATAAGTAGTTGTTTTTTAACTACATATTAACTCCAACTTTCATCAGTATGAAACACAAAACAAATGTTTTAGTTAAGTTTTCCTTTGCGCTTCTCTTTGTCTTCCTTTTTACCGCATGTGACAAAAAGGAAGATGAAGATGATGTCGACTCCACCCCTCCAGGCTTAGTTTCTGATTTAGAGGCAACTGCAAGCGATGGACAGGTAATTCTCTCATGGACAGAACCAGGCGATGCTGACCTGGACCAAATAGAAGTAAGCTATACAGGATCCAGTGTAGTTCTAAGCCAGGCCGCCGGACTGAACGGTATGACTGTTTCCGGACTGACCAATGGCACTGCATATGATTTTTCTGTAGTCACTGTGGATGAGACAGGTAATAAATCAAATGCGGCTATTATTGCCGCCGTTCCTAATGAACCCTTTGTGGTTGTAACTCCTGATCAAGATGACTATAATCCTGCAGGAGGAACATTCACAACTGATGGTTCAGGTCACCTCATTATTACAGTAACCTTTAGCAGGGCCGTAGACGCGAATTCGGTAGTAGGTGCACAGACCATCTATTTCGAAGGGGATGCCATTTCCCAGGGAACCGTTGCCTTCTCCAATGAGAATAAAACAGTTACTTTCACTACGACAGATGAGATAGGTGATTTCGCAACCTTCTCAGGAAATGTCTATTTTGATTTCTTCCTGATTGGAGATGACGCGGGTAATGGCGTTATAAGCGACAGCAACGGAATGGTTCTGGATGGTGATGAAGATGGAGCTGCAGGTGGTGACTATGAGTTGAATTTGTACATCATCGGCTAAACTGAAAAATCCTCTACTGAAGGAGTCAGATCTGCAAGGTCTGGCTCTTTTTTTGTGGCTCTGTAGGTGCAGACAATTTGGATCCCATTACAGTATACAATAACTTTATTGGAAGAAAAAAAAGCCATGGCTGGAAGTAAAGTTAAAATCTGGAAACAGGATCCCAGTGTTGAAAGTATTGGTATCCGCTCATCTTACATCTCAACCGAAATTCAGAACGGTCCTGCGGATCAGGATATCATCCTGCAGGGCATGCCCCATGTGGTGGGTAACGCTCATAAGGATTTCATTTTTTACCCGGAAGAGAATCCCCTTGAGTTTGATGCAGTCCATACATTCACCATTGTTCGTCAGGTCCTTACCATGCTACGACGGGCGCTGAATCGAATGGGTATTACGCAGAACTTCAACTGGTACTGGGGACCCGAGGCCATCAATGTATACCCGAGAGCAGGTCTGGATGCAAATGCCTATTACAGCAGAAATGAAAAAGCCCTGCGTTTTTTCTATTTCCATCCTGACGGAAGCGAATCGAATCCACTAATTTACACATGCCGCTCCTTCGATATTGTGGCCCATGAGGTGGGTCATGCAGCACTGGATTCCCTGAAACCTGAATTCCTGAGCAGCAGCTGGCATCCGCAAACCGGAGGCCTTCATGAATCCTTTGGAGACCTCACAGCCATGTTTACCATGCTGGCCCAGATGGATGTTTGTGAAGCCATCATTGTGGAATCCAAGGCAGATCTTCATAGCAAGACCTTCTTCCCTGCCATGGCGGAACAGTTTGGGAAAGCATTTGGTCGTCCCATGGGCCTGAGAAATGCAGACAACGACCTGAAGATGAGTGATGTCTCCACCGAGGTTCACGACATTTCCATGGTATTTACAGGAGCTATTTATGATATCCTGGCCGACTTCTTTGAGCTATACCAGGACCCGGGCTTATATGACCAGGCCGAATCACTATTCAGAGTCGGCAAATATTTAACTTCCCTGGTCATCGCCTCCCTCTGGCAGGGACCGGATGCCAATGCCACCTATGCTGATATTGCCACTAAGATGTTAGAGCTGGAAGAGGATGAGGAACGTAAAGAGATCATCAGGATTCAGTTCAGAAAAAGGGAGATTCTGGATGCTCCTGTAAGTTTGATGGGCATAGAGCCCCGGCAGCTTTCCTGGAAAGGCTGCTGCGGAACCATGCGCCTCAAAGAGCATCAGGATCTGTTTGAAAAGAATGTAGCTTCCGCTCTTAAAAGGGAATAATTATCCCCTGGTTTATTATTCGCGAAATGCATATAGATGCTTATCCGTTCTGAGGTACAGAACATCATCTACAGCAACCGGAGATGCACCGATCTTTTCCTTCAACTTGTTTTGGGCCAGGACACTGAAATCTTCCGCAGAAAGGATGGAGACCACACCATTATAGGAGCAGGTATAGATCTTGTCTCCAGCAAGCAGGGGGGAAGAGAAGTATGCTCCAGCGGCACCAATTCGGTTCTTATGTACTACATCCCCCGTTTCCCTGTTAATGATTGTCAGGGTCCCTCCATCTTCGATAAAAAACACATTCTCATTAACAATCAATGGAGAAGGAGTCTCAGGAGTATTTTCATTTACTTTCCACTTGATTTCCAGCACAGATCTTTCTCCTGATCCCTCAACGGGAAGCGCCAACATGCCATGATCGCCAATATAGGGTTTAATAAATTCTAACATAGCACTCCATTCAGACTCTTCCAAAACCTGGTCTTGATTCGGGTCGAACATCCCAAACATCAGGTCACCTTTATAATAGAATGTACTGTACAGATCATCCGGATTTTCCGCCCTGGTAAACAGGATCATTCCTTCATCGATTTCATCCCGCTCTACACGTCTATTTTCATTCTTATCACACCGTTCCAAAAGCTCTGTGAATGAAAGAACTTCGCCTCTTATTCGGCTTTCTCCAAGCTGCCCCCATGTATTCAGATAAATCACATCATCCTTGATCACCGGCGATCCAACGGCGGATGTAACGGTATTTAACCACCATTCGGGCTCCCCGGATTCCATGTTTACTGCAACAATTGCACCGAATAGATGCATAATAAGCAGATTGTTGTAAACTACTGGAGTGGCGTTGCTCATCAAAGATGCCCAGGTCTGTTCCTCTGCTCTGAATGTCCATACAGATTCTCCGGTCTGCTTGTCAAGTGCAACAATCCTCGGATCTTCAACAGAATTAATAAGAACTATCACTTTGTTATCCACAAGGACCGGTGAACTGGAACCACCGTATAAGCTTTGCGAAAGGATTTCATGGGTAAATTCCCAGGCCTTGTTTCCCTCCAGGTCATAGGCGATCAGACCATATCCAGGGAAATGCGAAAAAAGTGCCTTGCCATCACTTGCAATGGTTGGATTGGCCTGGGAAGTGGTCGGGTGAATGAAGTAGGATTTCTGAAGTGTTACTGAGTCTTGCCAGATGACCTCACCATCTTCCCGGTCAACAGCCAGGGTATATAAAAGGCTGTCTGAATCATCGAACCCGGTCAGAAATATCTTCTCATTAACAATACAAGGCGAGGACCAGCCGGGCAACATTTCAGTTTTCCATAACAGATTTGTGTCTGCGCTAAAATGGACCGGGGGATTTACATCCTCAGGAGCGATCCCTGACATATCGGGACCCCTGAACTGGAGCCAGTGCATGGATTCTGACTGAAACAAATACTGTCCTTTTGACCCGGTATCACAGGAGGTCAGACTAAAGAGGAAAATCATAAATACCAAAGAGAAAGCCAAAGTATTAATGACGGAAAAGCACCAATTAAATCTAAAAGTTGAATGATTCCTTTTCATGACTGCGGGGATTTAGGATTAAAAATTAACGCCACTACAATCTAGACGTATAAGTTGAGTATAAGTTGAGTGTTATATAATTTGATAGAATAATCAGAAGCTATAATTCTCCTCCAGCCTTTTCCCAACGATTAACCCGGATCCGGCACAACCTTTTCATGAGAAGGTGCATCCTAAAGTAAATGCAAGCACCATGAAAGCAATAAGCACCCTGATAATTATTAGCACCCTCATCCTTTGTGTCTCCTGCGAGACAGAGCCCATTGAGAAGGAAACCCCCAAGATAACCCTCACTAAGAAATCAGCGGAGATCATTGAGGCTGATCATGCCTTCGGCTTTGAGCTGTTCCGGGAAATATACAAGGTAAGTGAGGAAGAGAACATCATGATCTCACCCATGAGCATCTCCTATGCCCTGGGCATGACCTACAACGGGGCTGTAGGAACCACCCTGGATGCTTTCAACGATGTGCTCCATTTCGGCGGACTCACAAACCAGGAAGTCAATGAGAGCTACAAGGATCTGATGGATCAACTGCTGAATCTGAGCGAAGAAGTGGAATTTGCCCTGGCAAACAGCATCTGGTTTAAGGAGGGCTATCCGGTACTGGAAGAATTCATCAAGACCAATGAGGACTATTTCAGTGCAGCCATAAGGGAGGCAGACTTCTCCGATCCAAAGACCCTGGATCTGATCAATGGATGGATAGAGGAGCAAACAAATGATAAGATCAAGGACATGCTGGACCAGATCCCCGAGGATGTAATTATGTACTTGATCAATGCCATCTATTTCAATGCCAACTGGAAATACGAGTTTCCTAAAGAAGATACCTATGAAGGAGATTTCTATCTGGAAAACGAATCCGAAATTACAGTGGACTACATGGTGGTTGATGGCGATTTCCAATATACCCTCATGGACGATTTTACAGCAGTGGAGCTACCATACAGCGATAGCTCCTTCAGCATGGTAGTGATGCTTCCCCACCTTGAAGGCTCCATTTCTTCACTTACTGAGTCGCTGAATGTGGACAGCTGGAATAGCTGGTTTGAGAATTCACACAGGATAGCCATCAGGATTATACTTCCCAAATTCAAATACAAATTTAAGAACCTGCTGAATGATCCGCTGCTTACCCTGGGACTGGGAGTGGCCTTCAGTGATAATGCAGATTTCTCCAGGATTGTTCCCGATCGAAAACTCTGTATCTCAAGAGTAATTCATCAGACCTTTATTGATGTACAGGAAGAAGGCACCGAGGCGGCAGCGGCCACCATTGTGGAAATAAAGGAATTGAGTTCTCCCGGGGGCAGCTATATCTCTTTTCGTGCCGACCATCCTTTCCTCTACCTGATTAAGGAGAATTCCACCGGTGCCATCGTCTTCATGGGCAAGGTTGGCCGTCCGGAGTATGAGTAGCCCTCGTCCGATCCTGGAAATGTTTAAAAAAAATGAAATAAAGGTTCTGCAATACAACAACCTTTCACCCTAGTTTTACGTTTAATTAATAGATGTTCCATTAATCCAGGTTCAAATGATAGACAAAGTCGACATTTTGCGCAATTACCACGACCAGGCGATCGTCATTTCTCTGTCAAATTATAAAGAATCCCTTTCTGGTATGATCATCGACGATTCCCCGGATGATCATTGTGTATTCGTCAGAGATAACGATCTGATCGAATACTATGAAACCAAAGAAGAATCCTTGCTGGAAAGGGTCTACTTCAGAGATGTGAAGGCAATTGATTACCAGTAATAGTCACCATCATTCCATCCTTTGTGTTTGTTGCTTCAGATGTATTATCTTAGGTAGCAAACTTCAACTACATGATACAAAAAGTGGTCTGCCTTTTATTGGCCCTGACTTTCATCCTTATCAGTGGCTGTGCACAAAGTTTTGAGATTTATGTTTCTCCGGATGGGAACGATACTTCAGCGGGCACTATTGCAGCTCCTGTAAAAAGCCTGCATCGTGCCTCTGAGTTGGTCCGGGAGAAAGCCGGACTGGTGCCGGTCACAGTAAAGCTGTTTGGGGGAGTCTATTCTCTGACAGATGCTCTGAAACTGGGTCCTGAGGACGGCGGGACCACTGATGCACCGGTTCGGTGGGAAGCGATGCCCGGGGAGGAAGTCATAATCAGTGGGGGGATCCGGGTGGACAACTGGAAACAGGAAGAAGATGGCCGCTGGTCCACAGTGTTGCCCGCAACCTATCAGGGTACATTCAGATCCTTTTATGTAAATGGCCTTAGGGCCACCAGGGCTCGATATCCTGATGAGGGGTATTTAAGAATTGGGGAAGCCGGCAAGGACAATCGGACCAATTTCTACTTCAACGAAGGTGATATACCTGCCGTAAAAAGTACGGACGGGCTCGAATTGATCTTGTTGCATGACTGGTCGCTTACCCGCATCCCGGTGAAGTCCATCGACCATCTTACAAGGCAGCTCACTGCGGTGGACTCCATCGGCGCAAAGCTTCCATTCTTCACCCTTACCCACTGGGAAGAACATCCCCGTTATTACCTGGAGAATATGCGTGAGTTTTGCGACCAACCTGGAGAGTGGTACGCCGATTTTAATGTCCGGAAGATCTACTACAGCCCCCTACCTGGTGAAAAAATCGGTGAAACATACGGCGTCATCCCCCTGGCCGAAAAACTTATTGTAATTGAGGGCAACAAAGAGCAGCATGCTGGCTACATCAGCTTCAAGGGCATCACCTTTGAACACACCGCCTATGAACTACCCGAACTTGGATACTGTGGAATTCAGGCCTGTATGTTTAGTGATCGAACTGCAAATCAAGCCGGTTGGAGCAAGGTCCCCGCGGCCATTGAGCTCGACATGGCGAAGCATTGCAGCTTCCACCAATGCACCATTAGAAATACCGGGGGAACAGGCATCTGGATAGGTCGAAACTGTTCCGCATGTGAGATCTCCGGAAGTCATATCCATGATGTTTCCGGAAATGGAGTGAATATCGGTGAAGGAAATGATCGCATGGCAGACAGCAGTCCCTGGTGGCGTTCAAGCCCGGAAGAGGCCTCCAGTGGCAACAGGGTCAGCCATTCACTCATTGAGCGTTGCGGTTTACAATTTAATGGCGCCGTGGGGATCTGGTGCGGCCTGGTGGCCAACACGGTGATTGAGCACAATGAGATCAGGAACCTGCCCTACTCAGGAATTTCTGTGGGATGGATGTGGACCCCCGAGCCAACCCCCTGCCGGGAAAATACCATCCATGCCAATCACATTCATCACATCCTGAACATACTCAGCGACGGTGGTGGTATATACAGCCTGGGACTCCAGCCGGGAAGCCGGATCACGAATAACCTTATCCATGATGTTCAGGTCAATGCAGGAAGAGCAGAGAGCAACGGCATGTTTCTGGACGAAGGAACCAAAGAGCTAGTGATTGAAAACAATATTGTATTTAACATAGCCCGCTCGCCCCTACGCTTTCATAAAGCATATCATCCCACTATGGTTCGCAATAACGTACTAGTTTGCGACGATGAAATTCCATCCATAGCTTACAACAGCACCCGTGAGGAAGATATTCAGCTTACCGGAAACACCATTCTGAGCCAGTCATCCGAATCCGATATGGAAAGGTTGGAAGCATTGGTGAAGGAATGGTTCCCAGAACCTTAATGCAATCCTAAAAATCAAAAGTCATGAAAATCAAGCGACGTCAATTTCTTTCAACGGCTGCCTCCGGAGGGCTCGCAGCCTCACTCCCACTTTCATCCTGCAGCCGGAACGGTACAATTGAGGGTCCATCCGAACTTAAGGATAAGTACGAAAAGCTGGATCAAATCCTTAAACAGCAGGTATTTAAAAGAGAATTGTTCCCTTCACCTGTTATCATTGACACCCTCGAATTGCTCCGCTATGAAAATAATTTTCTATGCCGGGTTCGCTCGAAGGATGGGGCTGAAGGTATTTCTGTTGGTCACGGATTCCAGTTGGAGTCTCTGTATCCGATTTTTACCAACCTGGTTCAACCTTTCTTTATTAATAAGGATGCGCGTGACCTTGACCTAATCATGGAAAAGGTATATATCTACAAACTTAACTTCAGGTTATCAGGGCTTGCTCTTGGGGCCCCTCTTGCCACCATCGAATTTGCCATTCTGGATATGATGGGGCATATCGCCGGCTTACCCATGGGCCAACTGATCGGGAACATACATCACCCGGAAGTGGAGATGTACCAGGCCACCGAATACCGCGATAAACCCGTGGAGGAGTCCATGGAACTGATCACGAGGGATGTGGGCGAAAACAATGCCAGGGCGCTTAAGATAAAAGTTGGCGGACTCATGTTTGAGACAGAAGATCTTCATGCCGAGGGACCTCCAGGGCGAACAGAAATCATTATCCCCCTGGTGCGAAAAACCTTTGGGGACGATTTGGTATTGTATGCCGATGCCAATGGTTTCTATTCGGTTGAAGAAGCGATCCGGGTCGGAAAATTACTGGAAGAATACAACTACCAGTTTTTTGAAGAACCCGTTCCCTTCCACTGGTACGAGGAAACAAAGGAGGTAGCCGATGCACTATCCATTCCCATTGCCGGTGGTGAACAGGAATTCAGCCTACATGGGTTTCGCTGGTTAATTGCCAACAATGGCCTTGAGATTGTCCAACCAGATTTATTCTATTTTGGAGGCATGATCAGGTCCATGAAAGTTGCACGAATGGCAGAGGCATTTGGGAAGTCATGTACTCCACATATGTCTGGCGGAGATCTGGGATTCCTTTATATGATGCATTTTGTATCGGTACTACCCAATGCCATGCCCCATCACGAGTTTAAAGGATTTAGAACCAATGTGGTTTTTGAATGTAATACTTCACCACTTCAAAGTGTAAATGGTGTGGTTCAGGTTCCAACAGGACCCGGATCAGGTGTGGACCTCGATCCTGATTTTATTGCTAAATTCAAGCCTGTCAAGACGAAATTCTCCTAGTCAACAAGTAATCAGAGGAGTATTTGTGGCTCCCAACAACCAGAAGGCTTATATAAACTACAGGTATAACAGGGCCATTTCTTTTCTTCCGAAGGGATCCACCACATGGCTGATGTAAGCCGCCACAAACATTGTAATCATTAAAGGAATTGAAGCCAAACGTGTACCTAATCCAATGTCCATTTCACAAAAGTCGCTACATTTGAGAGTATGAACCGATCTGATTATTGCTACTTCAATGGCGACCTGGTCGCCTTTGGGGACTTACATCTCCATGTCACCGACCTTTTGTTCCAGCGGGGCTACGGTATTTTTGACTTTTTTCGCAGTCGGAACGGCAGCATCCCCTGGCTGGAGGATTATATGGAGAGGCTATTCACCTCTCTTGAGCTTTCAGGCATTGAGGTGGATCTCAACAGGGAGCAGTTTGCATCCGTCATCCACGACCTTCAGGAAAAAAACGGCATGGTTAACGGGGCATTCAAAGTTATCGTTAGCGGGGGGTACTCCGAAAACCTGGAGTCGGTAAGCGGCAAGGCAAACCTGGTAGTTCTGAACATCCCATGGAATAGACCGCCTGTAGAATCCTTTGAAAAGGGAGTAAATCTGATCTCTGAACGCTTTGTTCGCCCCAATCCTGAAATCAAAACACTCTATTATTTTAACACCCTGAGGCTGCAAAAAAAACTCAGCGAGTTCAATGCAATAGATGTGATGTATCACAGCGACAGGATCTCTGAAGCATCCCGCGCCAACCTCTTTTTTGTCTTAGGCGACCGAATATATACACCCGCCAGCGACATACTGAAGGGGATTACCCGAAAGCAGGTGCTATTATTGTCCAGCGAGATCCAGGTGGAGGATATCGAAGTCGGGCTCCTGTACGATTTCGACGAAATATTCCTTACCAGCACCTCCAGGGATGTTACACCGGTGGTATCGGTGGAAGGACAGAAAATCGGCAAGGGTACCCCTGGCCACATTACCCGTGAGATCCATGCAGCCTTCCAGGCAAAGGGGTGGTAAAAAGGATCAATGTTGCTGGATTACATAATTTACAAATAGTGCATTACCTGGCAGAAATCTCGAGGATGTGCCTGAAAATAAAAAAGTTGCGTTTTTTGGATAAGTGCTAAAAATGTCGGAAATTATATGGCTTTTTGCTAATAAATCGAAATAGCAAATCAGCCATAGCTATGAAACCTGGAACAATTTATAATTTTGTTCTGGAGCTGAAGCGCAGAAGAGTATTTCGAGGGATAGTTGTGTACGGCGCTTCGACTTTGGTATTAATTGAAGCTGCTACAAACCTGGCCCCTTACTTCGGCCGTGAACATCCGCCTACCTGGTTTGTGGTGCTGCTTGGGATAGGATTTTTTGTTTCCTTATGGTTTTCCTGGATCTATGATTTCACTCCTGGGGGTATTAAAAAAACCGAACCCGTTTCAGACGTACCCGTAATCATCCCCAGAAAAGAAGTAAGAACCTATCAAACGACCACTTTTATAAGTGTTCTGCTTATAATAGGACTCCTATCATATAACATAATACAAGGTCCAAAGGAAAAAAGGATAAGAGACCTGGAAAAATCCATTGCTGTACTTCCATTGGAAACAAATAACCTGAGTCCCAGTCAGGCTCTGAATTATGATTTTATTGGACGTGAAATTACCTCCAGTCTGTCAAAGGTAAAAGAATGCAGGGTATTAGTCTGGGATGATTGCAGACGCTATTCGAGAGGGAACAAAAATCCACAAGAAATAGGAAAGGAACTTGACGTATCTCTTCTATTGATTTGGGAACCCTATATAACAGATGAGCAACAGCATTTATTCGTAGAGCTCGTCTCTGTAGATCAGGCATCACTGCTATGGTCAGAAAGATTCGAAATAAAAGACTACTTGTCCACAGCAATAACCAAAATCAGCCGCAAAATATCAAAAAAGATAACCAGAGAACTTCGGATTCCTCTTACCCCCCGGGAAAGAGCATTTATTGATGAACAGCCCTTTTCGGCCCAGGCAACTTTATATGCTTCCATGGGTAAAGCCAATACCCAGGATGCCTGGAATCAGACCGTTACTGGAAACATTGATAAAAATGGAAAGAACAACGACTTCACCGATTCCATAAGTTTTAGCACAGCGATTAAATACTTTACAGATGCCATCAAGGAGGACCCGGCATTTGCGGAGGCCTATGCTAACAGGGCAAAAGCAAGACTTATGGGGATAAGAGCAGGTTTTTTTGACAGGAGTGTACTGGATGAAAGCTGGGAAGATATCGAGAAAGCATTTGATCTAGATCCTAACCACCCTGAAGCTCATGTCGCCATGGGATTTTATTATTACTATGGAAAAGAGCTCTATAGCCTGGCTGCGGTTTCATTCCAGAAAGCAAATGAACTTAGTCCCAGGAACAACGAGTACCTGTACTATCTGATGAAAATATATGTCGAACTTGGGAACTGGAGGGAAGCCAAGGTTCTGAGCGACAAGGTACGGATGTCTAATCCCTACAATGCGCTTTTCTATACCAATCTTGGACTTGTCTATGCGTATCTGGATGAAATTTCCACAGCACTATATTGCCAGGATAGGGCTACAGATATTCTGCCCCAATGGTCTGCCTCATATATCAATAAGGCCTACTCACTATGCTTCAGGGGAAAAATAGCGGAAGCAAGGGAGTCTATTGTTGAAGCCATTGAAAATACAGGGAAGAGTTTTCATAGATTCCATGCAGAGTTGGACCTGTATGATGGAAACTATGTCAGCGCTGTCCAGTATATAGAACTTGCCAATGAACAAGAGTTTAAGATTCTGCAAGAAAGCAAAGGAGACGCCTTCCTGATCAAAGCGAAGATCCATAAATATGCCGGACATTTAGATCAGGCCAAAGAATACTACGGTAAGGCCTCAGAATATTTCTCGGATCAGCTTATACTGGATCCTGAAAACTATCATGACTATAGCAAGCTGGGGCTTGCCTACGCTGGCTTGGGAAAGAAAAAGCTGGCCATAGATAACGGACAAAAAGCGCTTGAGCTGGGCATGCAAAATTACAGTGGTTATTTCTTCCCTATAATTCTGTACGATATGGCTCTGAACTATGCAATAATCGGCGATCACGACTCCGCCCTGAATACCATCAAAGAACTACTGAACACCCGCTCTCTATACACCCTTGATTTTATAAAAATTGACCCGGACCTGAAGCCCCTGCTTGACGATCCCGGTTTTAAAGATCTTAACCCTTAAAAATTAAATTATGGCTCAAGAAGATCATCCTTCACTACCAATTGTATGGTTTTTGGATGCAAATGACCTCCAGAAAAGAGATTTAAGCAATATTTGCTATAAGCTACTTGTGGATGCCATCATAGCATGGGAAGATAATCCCGAAAGCAAATTACAAGACTTAAGAGACACACTTAATGAGATCCTCGAGAAAAAATGTCCATAACCTAGCCCCCTGAGCGAATTTAAGTTGTAATGGCCATGCTCCATGAGCACCCATAATTTTAAATGTTAATCCTTAAAACTAAATATGATGCCTAAAAAACCCCTTCCAATTGTATGGTTTGTGGACGAATCAAGACTCCCGGATGATGACCCAGAAAATCTCCCTGCTGAGGACAAAACTAAAAAAAGTAAGATAAAAAAGATTACAGAAGCAGTCGAGAAATTTGAGAAAGAGGAATTGACTCTGAAATGGTTAAGAGAAGAAATCGATAGGATCATAAATTAATCGTAATCTAAGGTATTAATCTTGCGAACCATGAATAAAAATTCCGTGGTTTTTATCGCTTTTGAACAGCGAGAAAACCTGGGGATCGGATATATGCATGCTATCCTCTCCGGGGCTGGATACGAGGTAGGTATTATCGATGTCACGAAAGATAAGGCCGAAATACAGAAGGAGTTGCAGGAGCTGAATCCGGTGCTGGTTGGATTTTCGGTTATTTTTGAAAATCACATCTATGATTTCCAGGAGCTTATAGAATACCTGAGATCCAAGGGCATTCAAAGTCATTTTACAGCGGGCGGCCACTTTGCCAGTCTGAGGCCCGCCGATCTTTTCGAGATTGCTCCCTCCCTTGATTCCATGGTCCGGTTTGAAGGCGAACATACTATTCTCGATCTTGCAAATCACCTTCAACAGGACAAAGACTGGAAGAAGGTGCTTGGAATTTCCTACAGAAACAAAGGGGCCCTGGTAAACAATCAGCTGCGCCCTCTTGAGCCTGATCTTGATGCGTTTCCCCTCCCCTTTCGTCCAGAGATGAAAGAATATGCACTGGATAACAAATATGCCACGCTGCTTGCGGGGAGAGGTTGTATCTACAATTGTGCCTTCTGTGATATCAGGGAATTCTATGGGCAAGCTCCCGGACCTGTCAAACGAATCAGGAAACCGGAAAAGCTTGTTGAAGAGATGGAATACCTTCATAAGGAGCAAGACTGCTCTGTAGTTCTCTTCCAGGATGACGATTTTCCTCTGCTCACGAATCGATCATCCGATTGGGTGAAGGAATTCTGTATGGCTCTCAGGGATAAGAACCTGGTTGGGAAGATCCTTTGGAAAATCAATTGCAGGCCCGATGAGGTGGATCTGGAGTTATTTGAATTAATGAAGGCGCACGGTTTGTTTAAAGTATACCTGGGCATTGAAGATGGCACCGATGCAGGATTAAAGCAAATGAATAAACGCCTCCAGGTATCTGATCATATGGAAGGGATTCAGATCTTAAAAGAACTTGGAATCAGCATCGATTATGGCTTCATGCTGTTCCAGCCTTCTTCCACTTACAAGCTGGTAAATGAAAACCTCGCTTTCCTGGAACAAATTTGCCAGGATGGCTACATGCCGGTTTTCTTCTTAAAAATGATGCCTTACCTGGCAACCAGGATTGAAAAGGAACTTAGAGAGGAAGGGCGCTTAAAAGGACGGCCTGGTTTTCTTGATTACGATTTCTACGAACAGTCCATGGACGATTTTTACTTCTTTGTAAGCGAAAGTTTCGGCACATGGTTCCATGGTCCCGGCGGATTAAACAATTACTCCAAATGGGTCGTAAACTATATAACCGTATTTAACTTCTTTATTGGATCCACTTCGGAGATTGAGCGTCTCACCGAAAGCATCCTGGAACAGGTAGCCGATTCAAACCACTTTCTTATCAAAACAATGAAAGAGCTGTCAGCTCTATTTGAATCCGGCAAGTACAGCATGGAAAATGATAGAATCCTGGATGAGTACAGAAGCTCAATTGAGCAAAAACACAGCTCTGCCCTTAAGATTGTTTCCGATCTTATTGTGAAGATCGAAGTGCACCATCTCACAAAGGACCTCTTTGTCTAGCACATATAAATCCGTAATGAGGTTTCGTTCCAACTTTATCTCCGCAATTACTAGTCATATAAAACAGTTAAAATGTTTGTAATTACTTGAATACAGGCAACATTATTGCACTTTAATGGTTAATTTTCATAGTTGCTGCATACATGGCGTCATTTTTGATAATACCTGGATATAAACAATTGAAGACATGAAGGGAAAAACCCTCAAAACATATTTTGTTTCGGCACTAATATTTCTATTTGCACTTACTGCAGTTTCCCAGAGCAGGAAGGTTCCTGTATATAGCACCAGTGGGGACAATTTCGACTGTAAAGCCATGTCCTCAGCATACAGGACGTTTTTTAATGCTGATCTCTATCATACTGCCTACATAACCTGGATTATAGCCTTTGATAATTGCCCGTCATCCAACAAAAGGATGTACCTGGATGGAGTCACCATGTACCGCTTCTTTATTGAAGAGGCCCCGGAAGGACCGGTCAGGGAAGGCCTGGTAGATACCCTGATGCTCATCTATGACCGCAGGATGGAAAATTTCGGAGAAGAAGGAAATGTCCTGGGCCGCAAAGGAAGAGATCTGCTTGCCTATCGTGGAAATGATATAGAACAGGTGCAGGAAGCCTATGAAATGCTTAGAATGAGCATTGAACTGCAAGGGAAGAAGTCTCAGGAATCCGTGTTACTCCTCAGCATAAAATCTGGTATTGCCCTGAACAATGTGGGAAGGATTGATGACAACCAGCTCATTGAGGATTATATCATAGCATCCGGAATCCTGATACAGCAGGAGAAAAGGAGCACCCGCTGGGAAAAAACCAAAGTGAAAATCGATGAGCTCATTCTAAACGAAGGTCTGCTTTCATGTGAAGCATTCGACCAGTATTTTGAACCGCAATTTGAGGAGAATATGAACGATAAGCATTTCCTTAAGGAGATAGTAGCCATTTATAATACCTCAGGATGTGAGCGTTCGGATATCAATGTTGCAGCTTCAGAAAAACTGTACAGCTTTAAGCCCACTCCGGAATCTGCACATAAGTTGGCCATCCTGTTGATCACCGTGAACGAATACGAAAAGGCAGCCGGGTATTTGAAAGAAGCCCTTCAAGGAGACAACATCGGCAGGGAAACCAGGGCAGAATGGAATTATGAATTGGCAGTAGTGAGCATAGGCTATGGGAATTATTGCGAGGCCATCGAGTATGCCCGGGAAGCGAACATGCTCAAGAGCGATTTCGGGAAAGCCTATATACTACTTGGAGATGCCTTCGTCGCTTCGCGTGAAAACCTTGGTGACGATTTCCAGCAGCGAACAGCTTTCTGGGCAGCTGCCGACATGTATCAAAAAGCCGCTTCGGTGGACCCTGACCTTGCAGAATCGGCTAACCAGAAGCTGGCTGAGTGCCGCAGTCTGTACCCTAACAACGAAGATATATTCTTCCGTGATTTAAAGAACGGGGATACCTACCTGGTTGGTGGATGCATCAAGGGATATACAACCGTACGATCCGATAGTTAGTTGCTTTCAGATATTGGGGGGAGTTGGATCATTTTCCTTAATTCTTTTTCTGCAAATCCGTTCAATTTCAAATGCATTAGGAATTTTAGACATGTAGATCACATCCGGGACATATCTGTCTGGTCCGTTTTTTTTACTCACCATTTTGCCCGTTCTCATTTGAAGTGAAACATTGCCTTTATTAACATTACCATTTACTTCAATATCACCAGAAAACTGTTCCCAGTCTATGGATCTCATTTTTCCCTTATAATAGTGTATTAATCTCATTGGTGTACCCACAAAATAACCTCCCTTTTTGAACGCTGAGGAAAAACCCCAATACAATATAGCAAGGCCAATTAATAAAAAGAATCCTATAATCAGAGCTGGCACCAGAATAGGGCCTAAATTGTCAGGACTGGCAACGGTAGGTACTCCGTTCGATTCAAAGTGAACTTCCTTTCCAACAAATAAGGGCCCCAAAAAGGCAACTACAAAAATACCAGTAAATGCAGTCCATAAAGTCCCAAAAATAATGATGCCAAGTGAACTTTTGAGAGGATGAGCCCGACCCGCCTTTACAGCAAAATCTTTGCGCTCAGAATCTATCATTCGGATCAAATCACGTGGCAATGGAACATTTCGCAGCATAATGATTGGATTGTTTGTTACTGAAAGTTAAGAAGATCAAAAGGAAAATGTAAGTGTTTGGTCGAATTTCTACTACTGCTGATGCAATGAGATCAATAAACGTGTTTTTTAATTGACTTAATATCATATTGGTCGTAATTTGACGTTATAGTGTAAATGCCGGATCAAAACCTAAAAAGCACCTATCATGAAAAAAATATGCTTCCTGTTATTCCTAAGCTTCTCAACCCTAGCTTATTCTCAGGTTATTACAGAAGATGAGCTCAAATTGATGGTAAAAAGTGCTCAAGAGAAATGTGTTGGCGCTCACGAAAGCATTGTCCAGCGGACAAATGAGGAATTTGCAAAGTCAATCTGGGGTAAAAAGATCAGATTCAACGAAGCAAGCATTATTAGATTCTTCAACCATTCTGCTGGAGAAAAAGTCTCAGCTGGTGTTGATATTTTAAAGAGTTATCAAAATAATTGGGGCTACTCATATGATCAGAGTACAGCTGCGGACCTGTTAAAAGAAAATGGGCTAAGGATCTCAAAGTCTTACAATACCTTATGGATTATTGCCAGACAAGATTTGCTGTATGCCGAAAGTAAAACGGAGGGGAATAAGATCAGCTTAGAATTATATTGTCCCCAGCAAAGATTTCTTGAGTTACTCAGAATCGGGCAGACTCAAAGCATCGAATTCTTAATCACCGGTTATAAGGGTGGTGTCTCTTCAACAAACAAAATATACGGCGTGTTAACCGAGGTCCATACCGAAAAGCAGGTAATCAAATGTTCAAATGGGCATGAATTTGACAAGGCCCTTGGACATAAATTTTGTCCAACCTGCGGTGAGCCGATAGAATAATATATTCAAACTGCTTGTCCTTTCATTTTTTATTGCGTTTCCTCTTGCCTGGTACGCAATCTATCGCTGGTTGCAGGAGTTTGCCTATCGCATTGATATTGAATGGTGGATATTTGCATTGTCCGGATTAACAGTATTGCTGATTGCTTACCTGGCTATTGGAAAACAATCCATCAAGGCTGCCCTGGTCAATCCGGTCGACAGCCTGGGATCGGAATGATGTCTGGAGCCAACACCGCACCGTTCATTCAATCTCAATAACGCTGTCAGCATTATCAAAAATGGTCTTTACCATAGCCTGCCATTTCAACGGAAAGAGTTTCTTGCTTTCTTCAGTAGCATCGGGACCCAGGGCCATTTGCATCACAGCACCGGAATTAACCACCTTTGTAGGATCATAGCTTACCTCCACACTCTCGAAAGTATCAAGTCGTGTAAAACGCACATTTGATGAAATCTCTACACCGTAAAACAAAAGTCCCCTACGGTCATACTTACCATTTATCCCGCGGAATCCGGAATCTGCAGTTGCCCCGGTAATATTTGACAACACCTGTGCAGCGGCTCCTGTATTTCCTACCTGCAAAGATTCCCGCAATTCTACCCTGATCTCCCCTCTCCTGGGCAGTTCTGTTCCATAAAGCTTTTTAAGCCCTTTCAGCGCCATAAGATATGTGCCGCTTACAAGAACGCAGCTATGGCCAGCCATTTTCACTATATCGAGGTAGGAAATATCAATCATTCCTTCCTCGCTTGATCCAAGAAAACTACTTAGTTCATCCCTAAGGATGATGTGCTCAACTTCATTATAAAATTTGGGATATTCCATAGTAATGTAGATAACACAGGAAATTCAATTTTGTTATCTGAGTAGCCCGGTTCTTGACTACAATGCACATTTGCTTATTATCGATTATATATCCATTTTTGAGTCTAGTTCTTTATTTAAAACTTTCATTATGAAATACATATTCCTACTTGCTGCATTGATTATTTGCATTAGCTGTCAAACCTACAATAAACAGAATGATGTCGCAGTCATGTTTCGTGGAGATCCAACACATTCGGCCAAATACTCTGAGCCCCCCATTCACACCCTCCACGGTACCAAATGGAAAACAACGCTTGAAGGCAATGTATTAGCATCTCCGGCCATTTACCGGGATGCTGTCTATATTGGCAGCAGTGAAAAGTTCTACGCATTGGAGGCCGAAACCGGGGAACAGATCTGGTCGATAAAGGTGGAAGGTGCGGCGCATTCTTCTCCGGCTGTTTACAATAAGGTGGTCTATTTTGGCGATTTCAGCGGGAAATTTTATGCGGTCAATACGGATGATGGTTCATTAAAGTGGACGTTTTTTGCAGAAGGGGAACGGAAATTTGGCGCCTTTGGCTTGCATGGAATGCAGCCAAAAGATCAATTTTTTACAGATGATTGGGATTTCTTTAATTCTTCTCCAACCATCAACAACGACAAAATTTACTTTGGTTCAGGGAATGGGAAAATCTATGCCCTGGATCTGGAAACCGGAAACGAAGTCTGGTCATTTCAGACGGGGGAGGTATCACACACATCCCCGGCCATTGCCTATGGAAATGTTTATGCAGGAAGCTGGGATAGCTATTTATATTGCATTGATGCGGAAACAGGTGATAAGAAATGGAATTATCAGACAGGAATTGATACCGTTTATTACAACCAGGTGGGAATCCAATCTTCTCCATTAGTTGCAGACAGCACCGTTTACTTTGGTTGCAGAGATGCCCATGTATATGCCCTGAATGCCATTACAGGAGAACTCCAGTGGAAGAGATTCAATAATTATTCATGGGTGATTGCCTCTCCTGTCATTGATGAAGATAAGCTCTATTACACCACCTCCGATTCACAGGAGTTCACAGCGCTTAATCGACAAACAGGAGATAGTCTGTACACTTTATCTACCAAAAGCTATGGTTTCTCATCCCCAATTTTAATGGGCGATATGATTTATTATGGTGTATTTAACGGCGATCTTGTGGCTGTTGACACCAAAACCAAAAGCGAGGCTTGGAGATTTCAGACCGATGAAGCAAAGGAAGATAAAATGCAGATAATCAACGAAGATGGAACCCTCAACCTGGAAAAAGTTTTTGCTAATGTCAGCGTGGAAAATATGCCCATGGTATTTGAATTGCTATTTTCGGCGGGTGCCATACTTTCCACACCGGCCCCCTATGAAAATTCACTGATTTTCGGAACTGCAGACGGGCATGTATATGCCATTTATTGATGGGTGCCTTTACTACGAATGCTATTTTAAGAATGCCTTTTTAAGGATTTGGTATATTATATTCTAATACTCCTCCCCAAAGGACACCATTACTAGAATATGTAGTTTCAGCAACAACTGCACCATCATTATATATCTTAAGAACCAATGTTGATCCGTTATGGCCGGTTGCTATTGCAGATAATTTCACTGGATGTCCAACGCATGTGTTGGTAAGATATGATTGAGGTAACACACTACCCGGATTTGATACAGATTCCCAAACCAAAAGGTTAGGATCATCGGGATCAGAGTATTTTAAATCACCATAGGTGATCTCTGCAAACTCTACATCACCTGAACCAATTACTTCATAAGTAATGTCAGTAAATAATTCTGGGTCATCTGGTGGGACTATAATATCACCTTTCTCACATCCAATCATTCCAATGAGAACAATACTTAATAAAATATTTCTTTTCATGACTTTTCAGTTTAAATTCAATAAAAAGATCTCATTCAATTGTACGAATTAAACCAAGCATTGTTACATACTGAAATACAGAACGTTATTTACATATGCTTGTCAATCCAGGGGGGGGGTAAAACCAGCAGAGCAGGTATTCCTGAATTTCAGAAACCGGAAGAACAATTTGATCCACCCGTACGTGTGATTGCAGCCCTGATTGTCATATAAGTAGAACAGCATGAGAAATCAGTAAAAACATATTTGCTTCCCTTAAAAATTAATGAGATGCACAGGATACCTTTGATAGTCGTGATGGTGGTAACGATACTGTTGCCGGGATCCACAGCGGCATGTTCTGCCGAGGACGATACCCTGAATGTTGCACTGGAAAAGCGCATTCATAAGCTGATGCGTAAGCAGAACCTTCCGGGACTTGCCATCGCCATCGTTGATGACCAGAAGGTCCTCTACCAGGAGGCATTTGGCCTGGCAGATCTGGAAAACAACATCCAGGCAAGCACCGGGACAGTTTTCAGGTTGTGGTCCGTGTCCAAGTTATTTACGGCCCTGGAGCTATTCAGGGAGGTGGAAGCGGGCCTGGTGAATCTTGATGACCCCCTGCTCGAATATCTCCCGGAGTTCACCATTCAAAGCCGGTCAGCAGAGGAGCAAACAATCACTGTAAAAAGTGTCATGGCGCACAGATCCGGCTTACCAAGAAACGAGTGCGTTTCAAAGCCCGGTGCCGTCGCAGATCCCCTGAGGCTTGATAAATTTGAAACAGAAGTGGCCGATTGTTTCCTGGCCTTCCCGGAAGGGACCAGGTACCACTATTCCAACCTGGGTTATGATCTCCTTGGCAGGATCATAGAAGAGAACCGCCATGAGGGCTTTGCTCCCTATATGAAAAAATATATGTTCGAGGCGCTGGGCATGAATCACACCACTTTCAGTTCTGCAGATCTGGGGGACTCCTCCGTACTGGCTGGCGGATATGAATTTTACAAGGGAGAGTTTTACCCAGTGATCCGGTCGGATATCAACAGTGTCCCGTCTGGCAACCTCTATTCCACCATTGAGGACATGTCACTTTTTCTCACCTCGGTTTTCGATCAAAAAATCTTTGCATATGAAGAGACGATGCCCAGCATGTACGTGGATCATTTCAGTACAGAGGACGACCCGGAAACCATGGGCCTGGGATGGAAGACCACCACCTTAGAGGGCTCCGATTTGCTGGTGTGGCATGATGGCGGGCCCTCTGATGGTACGGGAGCTCTGATTGCCATGTTGCCTTCCCGGAAGATGGGTATCATCCTTATTGGAAACGGGACCACCTTTTCGGGCAGTGTTTCCCTGCCTTTCGCCATGGAGATCTTCCAGGTTCTGCTTGACTCAAAAAATGAAAAGGCCGATGATCATCCTCATAAGCCGGAAAGGATAAAGAAAATGGTGCGACCCCTGGAGACATATGAAGGCACCTATGCAGCATTTGGTCAACTCATAGAAGTAAAAGCAAAAAACAGGAAATTGAAAGGAAAGATCGGAGGCCTTGGGCTGGAGATGATCCCTGAGCATGACTCAACTTTCAGGGTCACCCACTGGCTCCATAAAATCGGGCTCACAAGGATCTTTAAGCCTCCCATCGCCTTCGATCAGATCCATATCACATTCTGCAACAGTAAAACTCCCGAAGCACCTGGCATGATTATCAACCTGAACAATATTTCATTTGAAATATGTCCCAGGTACCCGGACCATCTCATCGAGCAGGGCGGATGGGAGAAACTGGTGGGTGAGTACCGGATGGCCGATCGGCTGCCGGATAACAAGCCCGGAGCCTTCACCGGCCCCGTTTTCAATATCACACCGGTCGATCATACCCTGGTGATGTCCGGTGTTTTCGGACCTGTAGTTCCTGTGAATGATCATTGCCTGGAGATCATGAGCGGACCTTTTGCCGGCGAGACCATAGAATACGATTCTGCCACAGGATTCCTCATTCACCAGAACGCTGTCTTAATTCCTGCTAATCAGAAACAAGAAGTGTAATAGTATCCTGCAGAATTATACTATCCGTAATGAGGTGATTTTTGTCAATGATGGTTTGCACCAGTTGATAGGATCCTGCGTTAAGCTGCCCAATAATTGTTGTGTCGAGCTGTGGACTGCATGGCGCCATCATCAGGCTATTAACAAACCTCTTGTATCCTATCTGGTTTCCCTGGAAACTCAGTATGACTTCAGATTCAGTCCCGCATATTTTCTCGATGACGCTGATCTGATCATCACTATCCGGATAACAGGGAATTACATACAGCTCATACAATTCCAGGTCATTCAATTCCAGCTCATTCAATTCCAAGTGTTCAACATCCTGTTTTTCACAACTCGCCAGGCCTGAACCCATCAGAAGACAAACAATGAGAACAAATATGCATTTAACGATCCTGTTCATAGGAGTTTGTTTCTTTTAATGCAAGATGCATCCTCACCCAGCTTGGTTGCTTGTAAAATTAGGATACTAAAATTATTGCTCTCGATACTCACTTATTTCAAATAGATGGCCATCGGGATCGTAAAAGAAACATCGGGTCTCGGCTCCTCTCGTAATTGGAGGTGTAATAAAATCAGCTCCATTTTGCTTTAATATTTCATAGGATTTAGTGCAATTCTTTACCCGAATGGTAAAAGAGTGGCTGATTGAGTTTTTATCCTTTGGCGCTACAAAATGTGTATCGGGCTTGTCCTTGCTTGGTCCCCCGGGAGTCACAAGCAAGATCCAATTACCAAGAAACTCAAGGACCAGGGAGTCACCACCGTATTCACGAAATATCTTTGCTCCCAGTACATCAACGTAAAATGATTTTGATATAGCCATATCCGACACAACCAAAATCGTTGTTAATGCAGAAGCTTCAAAAGGATTATTCTTTATGTGCATAAGGCTTGCTTTTTTATACTCTCAAAGGTAAGCACTTCATTCCAGCAAATAAACCAGACCAGGATTGTCTCAATCAATCTGTATCTTCGTAAGACGGGAATGAAGACTGATACATATGAAATCTATAGAAGATATACTCAAAGATAGAAAGGCAACGGCGCAAGAGGCCTTAGAAGTTTTTGATCTTTTAGAAATGGTCCCGGTAGATTTTATGATCGGTAGATGGAAGGGCTTCGAGATTGATTCAAATCACCAGATGGATGGCCTTCTGGCAGCTACAGGATGGTATGGCAAACTATTCCTGAACCCGGAAGAGGTTCATCCTCTGTTGTTTTATACCAAAAACCTTACAGAGTTATACTCCGTAAATCCCAGGATTGTTCCCATGCACATGAGATTTCCCAAAACGGGTGTTGTTGGTATTTTAATGAGGCTGGCAAAGCCATTTCTTCAAACAAAAAAGTCTACTGCAAGACTAAGAATGATAGCATACCGGAACAGGGCGACAGCTACCATGTGTTATGATGAGAAGGCAATTATGGACCATTTCGCCAAAATTGATGATAATCGGGTAATGGGGATTATGGATTTAAAAGGGGTGGCTAAACCCTATATCTTTATCCTCGAAAGGGATGATGATTCAGACCTAAAACAAAATTTCTAATCTGAAAAGATAGTCAATGGCATTTTATGGGAAAGTAGCCCTCATTACCGGGGGTGCAAGCGGAATAGGAAAAGTGCATGCCCTTCAATTGGCCAGCCAGGGAGCAGAAGTTGTTATTCTTGATATAGATGAATTAGGTATAGCAGAATGCTCAGCTATAGCAGCTAACATCACCGCTCTTAAATGTGATGTAACGGACCTGCTTGATGTAGCTAAGGTTGTGGCAAAGGTTGAAGGCGAAATTGGTGCCATAGACCGTATGATACACTGTGCTGCTCTTATGCCCGGAGGCTTATTAAATGAAGTTTCCGCCGGGCAGGTTTCTGAGCTAATGACTGTTAACTATACTGGAATGGTGAACGTTTCACAAACGGTGCTGCCTTATATGATAAAAAGAAATGCCGGAGACTTTATCGTGTATGGATCTGTTGCAGGAATTGTAGTGACCAATAGATTTGGAGCTTATGGGGCCACAAAAGCAGCCACTAATTTTTATATGAAGGTATTAATGAATGAGAATAGAAGTACTAATATTCGATTTCAACTGGTTTGTCCTCCAGCCGTTGATACACCACTTATCAATCAGGCCATAGACAAGGGTCCCTATTTTTTAAAAGATATCCAAACGACCAGGAAAAATCTGGTAAGTCCCGAGCTGGTAGTCGAAACAGTGGAAAAGTGTTTGGAAAAAGGAGTTAAGATAAATTACCCGGGGCCAGCAAAGTTGATCAGGATTCTTCATCCTATTTTCCCGAACATGATTACCAGGATAGTCAACAAAAAGAACAGGGTTTAAACAGTGCCGTCAATTGCATATTTTTTTACTGTACCTCCATTACAATCTTCCTTCCTGGTTTCCTTTAATTCCGATGGCGCAGTAATTAACTTTGTCCTGTCCTTTTTTAGAAATTATCTCAACCTCCTTTAGAATCTTATCTGTTTTAAGAAGGTTTCTTACATCCTGAAGGGAATACAGCTGAAATATATTTTCATCCAGGTCCATTCTTTCCATTTCGTCTTTGCTATGAAAACCAAGAACCATCATTCCATCAGCTTTTAATAAATCAATTGCTTTCGAGATAGTACTTACAGGATTATTCCAAAAGTATATAGTGTTGACTGAAAAGATTTTATCATAGGAGTTATTCTCAAATCGCAACTCGTCAAAGTTTCCAAGTCTGATTATTGCTTTCTTCTTAAGAACATGCCTTTTGTTCTTGTTTTTTGCCACAGAAATCATTGTTTTTGAGAAATCTATACCTTCAATACTACCATTTTCCAACTCATTAGCAATGCGTTTGAGTAAAGATCCCGTACCACAACCTATTTCAAGAACATGATCAGATTTTTTAATAGCCAGTGTCTCAATTACAAAATTATTAAGCTCTAAATTACCTTTATCGAAAATGCGAGACATAAATAAACGCCCGAATATTCCGGAGGGTTTTTTTGCTTGCTTTGAAAAATATGTAGAAAATCCCATTACTTTTTCACTAACCAGGACTAAATATTCTTGTATAATTACACCATGCTAATTACTACATTACCTTTTTTGTGTCCTTTCTCGACATATCGGTGAGCCTCAGCAGTTTGTTCCAGAGGATAGCACTTATCAATGACCGGTTTGATCTTTCCCGCTTCAATAAGCTCTCTGAGGAAACTTAAATCTTCGATTTTATTGCCTATCCCAAATACCACTTTCCTGCTACCTGCTATTGAAGTCCAAAGTGCTGTAACAAGAGGGTAATCAACTGTAACAAAGATTCCCCTTGGTGTAAGCGAGTTTTTACATTTTGAAAAAGAAGTCTTCATTACAGTGTCGAAAATAAGATCGTAGCTCTGATCGCTTTTAGTAAAATCCTCCCTGGTGTAATCAACCACCCTATCGGCTCCAATAGATTTCACCATCTCGATATTCGTGGTGCTGCAAACACCGGTGACTTCAGCTCCAAAGTACTTTGCAAGCTGTACCGCAAAGGTACCTACGCTTCCGGACGCTCCATAAATAAGGATTCTCTGCCCGCTACTGATTTCCCCTTTTCTAAGCAGGACAAGTGCTGTCAAACAACCGATTGGCACAGCAGCAGCTTCCTCAAAGGTCAAGTTGACCGGTTTAATTGCAACTTCATTTTCAAGCAGGCAGAGATACTCAGCATTTGCACCGCCAAAACTGATCGTCCAGGTAATTCCAAAAACCTGGTCTCCTACCTTAAATAGTGTTACATCTTTCCCAAGGGCTTCAATTTCACCGGATAATTCATTCCCTGGTATTTTCTTTCTCGGTTTTATGAGACCATACATAATTCGGCCCGGGAGCCAAAACCATGGAGCCCAGGTGAAACTTCGAAGCCTTATGTCCCCTGATGCTACTGTGGAGGCATGAATTCTTACCAGTACTTCATTGTCTTTAGGAACAGGTTTTTTTACTTCCTTGAGCTGAAGAACCTCAGGTGGTCCGTATTTTGTGCATACTATTGCTTTCATTATCCCTCTACTTTTGATAAAATTACGATTCATAAAAGACTATGTCCAGTTATTCGAGGTATTTCAAAGCACCTTTTCACCTTAATGCTTGCAAGG
>DAOWFP010000198.1 GCA_030637895.1 Bacteroidota bacterium
AAAAAAAGAGCCTTTCATAGCGGACTCGACCTGATGGGCTTTTCCACACACCAGGGCTATGTATATCCGGAAGCAGAAAAAAGGCAGGAGAACATAGACCTGACCATTCACCAGATTGAACTGGCCTGCCAGCTGGGCATACCCACCATGCGGATCAATACCGGCCGCTGGGGAACCAGCAGAGACTTTGACCACCTCATGGAGAACAGGGGAATTGAGCCAAGCCTGGAAGGTTATACCGATGAGGACGGTTTCAAATGGGTAATTGACTCGCTGGAAAAGGTCATGCCCACCGCGGAAAAGTGCGGTGTGGTACTGGGACTGGAGAATCACTGGGGACTGGGACGTTTACCAGAGGGAGTGATGCGCATTGTGGATGCCATTGACTCGCCCTGGCTGAAGGTTACCCTCGATACGGGTAACTTCCTTGAAGATCCCTACGACAAGCTGGAACAGCTTGCACCTGACACCTATCTGATGCAAGCCAAAACCTATTATGGTGGTGGGAAATGGTATAGCCTGGACCTGGATTATCCTCGAATTGGAGAGATCATGCGCAAGCATAACTACAAGGGGTATATCTCCCTGGAAATGGAAGGAAAAGCCGATCCCATGGAGGCCGTTCCCAAGAGTCTGGAAGTACTGAGAGATGCCTTCTGGTATGAACTCTAACAACAATAAGCACTTTAAAAGAGCCAGGACCACAGCGCTGGTCCTGCTTTTTTTCCTTGGCCTGTCTGCACTACCAGCCAGCATCTTTATGATGGTGGATCCCTCGGGCATGAAAATGGGACTGCCCCCGGAAATGCTCGATCAAACTCCCTTTCGCGACTTTCTGTTTCCAGGTATTCTCCTGGGATTCTTCAACGGGATTCTAAGTCTTCTATTTGCCATCCTGGTGATTAAAAAACACCGGCTCCAGGTATGGATGGTATTTTTTCAGGGTGGTGTATTGATGACCTGGCTTACAGTCGAGGTGATAATGGATCTCTATTACGCTCCTCTAACCCTCCCCTATTACCTGGTTGCCACTCTATTACTGAGCTGTGGATTGCTTATGAACTTATCTAAATCTGGTCTAAGTTAAAATCAGCAAGCGCTGCTTGAAAATGACTTCTAAACCCTAACTTTATAGTTATGATCAATTATGAAGCGCTTTTCAAAGTTTCCTACGGGCTATATGTAGTCTGCTCTGGATCCAAAGAATACGGAAACGGGTATATCTCCAACACCGTGTTCCAGGTCACCTCCGATCCACCCCGCTTTGCCACCTGTTGCAACAAGGATAACCATACTGCCGCATTGATCCGGTCCTCGGGTGTATTCTCAGTTTCGGTCCTTCAACAGGAAGCCGGGGCAGGAACCATTGGAACTTTTGGCTATAAAAGTGGTAAGGATACGGACAAGCTAAGCGGAATGAATATCCGCTACGGGGAGACCGGAGTCCCCATTGTCCTGAACGATGCCATCGCCTCCCTGGAATTCCGGGTAGAAGAAACCATCGATGTGGGCACCCACCTGATGTTTATCGGCAAACTGATCCATTCAGAAGTGCTGGATGAAGGTGCAGAACCCCTTACCTATCTTCACTACCGGACAGTAAAGAAGGGTGCTGCACCAAAAAATGCCCCTACCTATATTGATAAATCCAAGTTGGAAAAAGCAGCAGAGGGAAAGGAATATGCAAAGTATGAGTGCCCTGCCTGTGGTTATATCTATGATGAGGAGAAAGAGGGGACAAAATTTGACGATTTGCCTGAAGATTGGGTATGCCCGATCTGCGGAGAAGAGAAATCTGAATTTATAAAACTATAAACCTGATTATGATGGAAAAATCACTGAAAGGAACAAGAACTGAACAGAATCTGTTGAAGGCTTTTGCCGGAGAATCACAGGCCAAGAACCGCTACGAGTTCTTTGCCAAGCAGGCCAAGAAAGAAGGATATGAGCAGATTGCTGCCATTTTCATGCAAACTGCCAAAGAGGAGCAGGCCCATGCCAAGCGTTACTTTAAATTCCTGGAAGGCGGCGTGGTGGAGATTACCGCCAGCTATCCTGCCGGTATCGTGGGAACCACCGCTGAGAACCTGAAAGCGGCTGCTGAAGGCGAAAACGAGGAGTGGACGGACCTCTACCCCACTTTTGCCGAAATTGCCAAGGAAGAGGGTTTCCCCAAGATTGCATCTGCATTTAAAATGATTGCCAAGGTGGAGGCCGAGCATGAGAAGCGCTATCTGAAGCTGCTCCAGAATGTCTCCGAAGACAAGGTCTTTATAAAAGACGGAAAAGTGTGGTGGAAGTGCATGGTATGCGGGTATGTGTACGAATCCGCCAAAGCGCTGGAGAACTGCCCGGCCTGCCTCCACCCTCAGTCTTACATGAAGCTCAAGGAAGAGGATTACTAGCGTCCGAACTCAAACAAATTAAAAGGGGGATCCGAACTGTCATTAAGCTTGACAGTCCGTGATCCCTTTCCTTTATAGCCTATCATGCAAGTATATTTCAGAAAAATACCAGTTATGATTCTGGTCCTCAGCCTGTTTGCCGGATGCGAGAATTCCATCCAGGAAGCTTTTGTCCATATCCCCGATAAGGCATTTCTGAATGTACTCATTGCTTCTGAAGTTGATCAAAACGGAGATGACCTCATAAGCTACCAGGAAGCTGAAGCTACAGAAGTCATTGTGCTGCCTCCTTCAGGAATTGAGGATCTAACAGGGCTTGAAGCATTTATCAATCTGGACTCCCTGACCATCACCCTGAATCCCCTTGCCGGAATTGATCTTTCATCAAACACCTCCTTGAGATACCTGGAAATTACCAGCAGTGAGCTCACTTCCCTGGACCTGTCAGCTAATCGCCTTCTGGAAGTACTGATCTGCGGCCGGAACAGCCTTACCGAACTTGATCTTTCAAATAACCAGGCCTTGCTTACCATGGTCTG
Organism: Bacteroidota bacterium; assembly: GCA_030637895.1. Classification (GTDB taxonomy): domain Bacteria; phylum Bacteroidota; class Bacteroidia; order Bacteroidales. The sequence continues at coordinate 2,945 of DAOWFP010000198.1, forward strand.
CAATAACAACCTGCTTACGAGCCTGGATCTCTCGGCCATCAGGAGCTTAAGCAAAATGATCTCCTGCGGAAACCAGCTCACAAGGCTTGATATCTCCATGCATTCAGCACTAATTCTCATAGGTGTCGATAATATGCCCATGCTCACTGAAGTATGTGTCTGGACCCTCCCCTTTCCCCCTGAGGGAGTTACTGTACTTCAGGGATTCAGTCCGAACATCACTTATACAAGCACCTGCAGTAAATAAGTAATGCAGTTTTGCTTATCTTTAGCTTATGATAAATGTAAAAGAAGCCACCGATAAAGCAAAAGAGCACCTTCTGGCTTTTTTCCCGGATGCAGAACAGGTGCAGCTCGAAGAGGTGGAACTAAGCGCAGATAAAGCCCACTGGATTATCACCCTGAGCTATGAAGGACTTTCCACTTCAGTGGCCAGCTCCATGCTGGTGGGAAAATCGCTTCTGTACAAAATCTTTAAGCTCGACACCAAACAGGGAGAAGTGATCTCCATGAAAATCAGGAATATTAAGTAAGCCTGCCTACCTATTCCCCGCTATTCTTTAGAATGCTATTTTAAATGAGGTGGATTGTACTACTTTTGCGTGAAATTTGATGAAGAATGAAAGATCTGCTGACTGTATTGGATAAGAAAGGAATAATACTACCTGAAAATATTTCCACCCTTTTAAGCACCTGTAAAAAGCTTTCGGTATTTGATACCACGAACGACCTGGCCATTGCTGCTACCAATGGAGAGGAGAATGTCGAGTATGAGGTGAAGTATGAGATTCCCGGAAAAGGGGAGTATACCGAAGCTATTGTACATCGGGTAAGAAATGGCATCTCTGCCAACTATACAGAGGCCTATATGCGCCGACGCGACCCCGACACCATGGTTATTGCAGATAATCAGCCCACTGACAAGCAGCGCTTTTCCGATAAATATGGCTATGATTTCTCAAGCCTTCAGGAGGAGACTTTTGAATGGATGAAACAGCAGGAACTGGCCATTTTCTTCTACTTTGCAGGAAGAGCGGGCATAGGCTCACTGGGAGTTGCTGTGGTCCCCTCCAATGCGGCCTTCTTTGCCATGGGCCTTTCCATGCTCCAGGAGATCGTTCCAGCTGATCAATTAAAAGAAGGAGCCAAAATTGAGTCCTCCATCCTGGTGGCTCCCGTTTTCAGGCATACTCATTTCGAAGGCAAGCAGGTGGTGGTACATAATCGTACCAAAGACGTGCATGAGCTCTATGCTTATAACCTCTATCCAGGTCCAAGCGCAAAAAAAGGTCTTTATGGAGTGCTCCTTACCCAGGGTGAAAAAGAAGGCTGGATTACGGCACACTGTTCCGCGGTACAATCCATCAGTCCTTACGACAATATCACCACCTTTATGCATGAAGGAGCCAGTGGTGGTGGGAAAAGTGAAATGCACCAGAACATTGTAAGGGAGCCGGATGGACGTGTCTCCGTTGGTAAAAACCTGATTACCGGGGAGGAACGCTATATCACGATCCCCCGCTTCTGCCTCTTTAATCCTGTGGCCGATGATATGGCCTTCTGTCATCCTTCAGTACAACGGAAGGATGGTAAGCTAAGGATCGTCGATGCTGAAAATGCGTGGTTTGTCCGTGTAGATAGTATAAACGAATACGGAGATGACCCCAAACTGGAAAAGGCCACCATCAGTGCCTGTTGTCCGCTCTTATTTCTGAATATCAAAACTACACCCAAATCAACAGCACTGATCTGGGACCATATAGAAGATGAACCAGGGAAAAGATGCCCCAATCCACGGGTTATTCTGCCCAGAAACTCCGTAGAGCATGTGGTTGATAAAGCTGTAACGGTCGATATCCGAAGCTTTGGACTAAGATCGCCCAGCTGTTCAAGGGAAGAGCCCAATTACGGAATCCTCGGACTGTTTCATATACTGCCTCCCACCCTGGCCTGGCTCTGGCGATTGGTCTCTCCCCGGGGGTTCAATAATCCAAGTATCACAGGAGGGGAGAATATGGGAAGTGAAGGAGTTGGATCATACTGGCCCTTTGCCACCGGAAAAAAGATTGACCATGCCAATATGCTGCTGAAACAGATCATTGAGACACCCAGGACAAACTATACCCTGGTTCCCAATCAACATATCGGGGTCTGGAAGGTTGGTTTCAAGCCACAGCTCCTCATGCGGGAATACCTTACAAGGCGAGGTGCCGCAAAACTAAAATCGGATCAATACCAGCCGGCTCGCTGCTCCTTACTGGGTTACGAACTAAACTACCTGACCATCGAGGGCTCCAAGATCCCCTCACGATTTCTGAAGGTATACAACCAGACGGAGGTGGGAACCGAAGGTTACGATGCAGGTGCAGAACTGCTGGAGAACTTCTTCAAAGAGGAGCTACAGAAATATTTGAATGGGGACCTGCTGCAAACCGGAAAGCGCATTATTGATGCATGCCTGTCGGGTGCCAGCATCGATGAATACAACCATATCGTACCCAATAGCTATAGCTACGCCTTCAGCAATATGGAGGACTATGAGCTGAACAACACCCACTAATAAGAGCCCATAGTTCTTCGGGCAGAATTATTACCTTTAATTTTTCTCAAAGGAAAGTCAGCATGCCTATTCTGATTGTTGTTCTTGGCGTTGTCATGCTTCTGCTGCTTATTACAGTGGGAAAGATCAACGCTTTTATCTCTTTTGTGATCGTTACACTGTTCGTGGGACTAAGCATGGGGCTCTCCCTTAACGACACCGTAGAAGCACTGAAGCAAGGGATTGGAGATACCCTTGGATTGCTTGTATTGATCCTGGGATTTGGAGCCATGCTGGGCAGGATTATCGCTGATAGTGGTGCTGCTCAACGTATAACCAAAGCCCTGATCGCAGCCTTTGGTCTCAAAAGAATTCACTGGGCACTAATGCTCGCAGGCTTCATTGTGGGTATTCCCATGTTCTACTCCGTGGGCTTTGTGATCCTGATTCCCATTGTTTTTACCATGGCTGCCGCCACCGGTTTGCCCCTGATCTTCATCGGGCTACCTATGCTGGCATCGCTCTCGGTTACCCATGGTTTTCTACCACCTCACCCCGCGCCTACAGCCATGGCAGATATGTTCGGTGCGAATATGGGATTAACCATGTTGCTGGGTATCGTAGTTGCCATACCGACCATACTGGTGGCCGGCCCCCTGCTTTCTCCCCGATTTAAAAAGATTAAAGCCACCCCTCTTAAAGATTTCACAGGAGAGAAAGAGATACCGGATGATGAACTGCCCTCCACCCTACTTAGTCTGCTTGCGGCTCTGATGCCGGTGATCCTTATCGGTCTGTCTGAAATCCTATCCCACTTTTTTGATCAATCAAGCACGCTCTATGGCCTGACCAAAGGAGTGGGAAATCCGGTGATAGCCATGTTACTCTCGCTGCTATTTGCCCTCTTCACCCTTTCCCTCCGCAATGGGAATAAGATGTCGGAGCTTATGAAGGACCTGGCCCACTCCATCTCCAGCATTGCCATGATCCTGCTGATTATAGCCGGAGCCGGGGGATTGAAGGCGGTCATGGTGGCCAGCGGCATCAGTGAGTATCTGGGTGAAATACTTCGTCAATGGGGAGGCTCACCTCTTATTCTTGCATGGCTCATAGCCGCTGCCATACGCGTATCAATAGGATCTGCCACTGTGGCGGCCATGACAGCTGCCAGCATTGTACTGCCGCTGGTATCAGATCCAACCGTATCGCCAGAGTTAATGGTACTGGCCATCGGATCCGGAAGCCTGGTTCTGTCGCATGTAAATGATGGCGGATTCTGGCTGTTCAAAGAATACTTCAACCTTACGGTAAAGGAGACCCTGGCCACCTGGACGGTGATGGAGACCATTATTGGTGTCGTTGGACTTGCAGGTGTATTGTTACTGAATGTTTTTATCTAGAACCAAAATATGACACAATGAGTCAAGCAGAAGAAAAAATCAAAGCCCTGGGACTGGAACTACCTCCGGCCCCTCCTTCAGCAGGTATCTATTATCCTGTGGTAATAAGCGACAAGCATCTCTATGTATCCGGTCAGGGCCCCGTTCAGAGCAATGGTGAGCTTATCAAAGGAAAGGTAGGGAAAGATCTCACCCTGGAGGAGGGACAGCTGGCTGCACGCCAGGTGGGACTGACCATGCTCTCCACCATAAAAGCCCAGATAGGCGACCTGGACAAAATCAAGCGCATAATTAAAACCCTGGGGATGGTCAACTGCTATCCCGAATTCGAGCAACATCCCCTAACCATCAACGGCTTCAGTCAGCTGATGGTGGATGTATTTGGTGAAGACCTTGGCAAAGGGGCCCGAACTGCAGTGGGGATGACGCTTCCTGCCAATATAGCTGTGGAGATTGAGGCTATTTTTGAACTGCACTGAACCTGAAAAGAGAGATCATATGTGGTACAGGCCAGTGAATGAAGCATCCATCTCAACTCCAAGCATACTGCTTTTCCCCGATCGCATCCAGGAGAATATCCATAAGATGATCAAGATGGCCGGTGGTGCGGAACGCTTGCGACCACATGTAAAAACACATAAAATTGGCGAAGTTATCCAGCTCCAGCTGCAAGAGGGTATTGGCAAATTCAAATGTGCCACACTCTCTGAAGTGGAGATGGTCGCAGAAGCTGGTGGAGTCGATATCCTGCTGGCCTATCCACTGCTGGGACCGGGAATCGGAATGTGGCTCGACCTGGTGGACCGGTTCCCGGAAATCAGGCTATCGGTGACTGTCGATTCAGAAGAGGCACTTAGCCAGTTGGAAAGTCAAGTCCGGAACAGTGGTAAACAGGTGAATCTTTTCGTAGATATTGATAACGGTATGCACCGCACTGGCATCGATCCAGCAGGAGCAAGTGTATTGATCGCGGCGATAGTGAAAAATCCGAATCTAAAATTCCGGGGATTACACATTTATGACGGTCATATCCATGAGGATTTTCCCCAAGAGCGCAAGGCGCATTGCGACCATGATTTTGAAGCAGTGCGCAGCCTGGTGGATGAACTGGAACAGGAGGGCATTAAGGTGGAAGAACTGGCCTGCGGTGGAACACCCACCTTTCCCATTCATGCTGCCTATCCAGGCCGGACATTGTGTCCTGGCACCCCTCTGCTCTGGGACGCAGGATACAGCAGGACCATTCCGGATCTCGATTTTCTGCCGGCCGCCGTGGTGGCCGGACGGGTGATCAGTAAACCAATGGGCCAACTCTGTCTCGACCTGGGATATAAGTCAATTGCATCTGAAATGGCACACCCCCGGGTTCACTTCCTGGAACTTGCAATGGATGAGGTGATTAATCACAGTGAAGAGCACCTGGTACTAAAGTGCAATGAAGCGGACCGTCTCACCATTGGAGATGTGGTCTATGCGCTTCCTTCCCATATATGTCCAAGCATGGCTCTGCATGAGCAGGTTTATGTGGTAAGGAACCAACAGGTAACAGAAACCTGGAAGGTTGTTGCAAGGACGCGTAACTATCCAATCTAATACCTCTGATATGAGTTCTGGCGAAGCATATACAACCCTGATTTTCGATTCCCACCTGGATATTTCCATGAATGCCATGGAGTGGAACCGTGATCAACGATGGAGCGTGGAGCAGATTCGATCCAGTGAAAAGGGGATGACGGACAAACCCGACAGGGGACGCAATACGGTCTCCTTCCCAGCCCTGAGAGAAGGGCAGGTCGGACTGGTAGTGGCTACCCAGATTGGAAGGGTAGTCAAGCCCGGTGGTCCTATTCCTGGCTGGTATTCACAGGAGCAGGCATGGGCACATACACAGAGCCAGCTTCAGTGGTACCGTAGCATGGAGGAGGCCGGTGAGATGAAACAGATCACGAGCGCAGAAACCCTGAACGAAAGCCTGGCACTATGGGAAAATTCCCATGAGCATACCCCCATCTGCTATTTATTAAGCCTCGAAGGAGCCGATTCGCTTATCTCCATGAAACACCTTGAGCGGGCTTATGAAGATGGACTCCGGGCCATAGGACCGGCCCACTACGGTCCGGGTGTCTATGCCAATGGCACCGATGCAAGCGGCAGACTCAATCCCAGGGGGGTGGAACTTCTCAGGTGCATGGAACAGTTGAATATGATCCTGGATATGACCCACCTGAACGACGAAGCCTTCTGGCATGCCCTGGATATCTATAAGGGGGCCATCTGGGCCAGTCATAACAACTGCAGGAAGTTTGTGAACCATAACCGCCAGTTCAGTGATGAGATGATCACAGAACTAATCAGACGCAAAGCGGTCATTGGTCTGGCGCTGGATGCCTGGATGATGGTACCCAACTGGATACGAGGAGAATCAGATCCTGTGAAGCGAAACGTGACCCTTGATATCATGGTCTCTAACATTGATCATATTTGCCAGCTGGCCGGAAACTCACTGCATGCTGGTATTGGAAGCGACCTGGATGGTGGATATGGTACGGAGCAATGTCCCCATGACCTGGATACCATTGCAGATCTTCAGAAACTACCCGGACTACTCAGAAAAAGGGGCTATACCGGCGAAGATATTCAGAACATTATGTATTTGAACTTCGTACGCTTTTTGCAGGACTATTTTTAGTTGGCCGCCTGGCTTAAGTCAATACAGACCATTTTCTCCATATCCCTGATAATAAGCTTACCCTGGCTAAACGCCGGCGGGGACCAGGCCTGGGATTTATCAGAATCGAAAAAGGAGGCTTTTCCCAGCTCATTGTAGCCCTCGGGAGAAGGTTTGATCAGGTGGATATCCCCGTTCTTTCCATTTTGATTGAGTATGAGTCCATTCACCAGAATCATACCCCCCATTTCAAATCCGGGTACTGAATCACTATCCCAGACCACTTTCCCATCCAGGGTGAGACACTTCATCTGGTTCGGATTACCCGTATGATTCAGATAGAGGTGATCCTCAAACAGTACCGCAGGATGCATCTTACATCCCGCCTCCTCTGTGAGAAAAAGCTCCTTAACAGCAAATTCATCTTCTTCCCTGGAAATCTCAATCATGATGGAAACCGGATCGTAGGAACCATCATAGGAACAATCGGTCAGGAATATTCGCTTCTCGTCGATTACAGTGGCAGGTGCAATGGTTGCAAAGGAGCGCAATCCCAGGTACTGCCATAGCTCTTCTCCTGTTCTGGCATCAAAGGATACCACCTCGTGGGTAAGGGTGGAGTCGCGCCGGTCGAAGGGACTGATCATAATGACCTGGTCAGTACCTCCAAAAGAGGCCAGTGTGGGAGAAACATGAAAATTGTGGCCGCTCAGGGGTCTGCTCTTCCATACCAGCTCGCCCGTTATTTTATCAAAGGCTACTACTCCGGCTCCGGCTCCACTGGGAGCAACAATCGCCAGATCCTGATAAATAACAGGAGATTGAGACACGCCCCAGGTAGAAAGTTCCCCGTCAAATTCCTCAAGAAGATTGTGGTTCCAGAGTGGTTGACCACTCACTTTATCAAAACAGTAAAAATGGCCATGGGGTCCCACGCTCCATACATGGACATTATCTACTGTAGGGACAGCCCGGGATCCGGGGAAGGGCAACTCTCCCAAAGCCTCGTATGCGTAGTTCCACTTTTCAACTCCCGATTCCAGGTCAATGCACCTTAAAATATCCATTTTGCCAGGATCACGATCCAGCACAAAAACCTCCTTATCGAAAATACTGGCACCTCCATACCCGGCCCCCAATTGGAAGGACCACAACTTCTTTGGCCCTTGTTCTGGCCAGGATTCCATGATCTCAACATCTTCAATGCTTGCATCTCTGTTGGGTCCAAGGTATTGGTTCCAGTTGTTTGAAGGCGTAGTGCATCCCCATAATAGAATAACTAATACCAGTACTAAAGTGATTTTTGTATTCATCATTAAGCTTTTGGTGATCAAAATAGTAAATATACCTTAATCAAAAAAATTAGGCTTTTTATCACACCCCATGCAACGTTTATGGAAGTAATTCGTTCATTCATGTAAAGGCCCTAAATTAAAAATGGTGTGAAAATGAAGTCTTACTGGCTTTATATCATATGCGTATTATTGATATTCCCGGTTTATGGGTATGGACAGGATTGTAACATACGGTCGAAAGCCAATGATATTAATCCGGATCAACTATGTTCCCCGGTGCAGGTGGTGACATGGGAGGTTAGTTACGTGGATGTAATTCATGCAGGGACCCTGGTGGAAATCCACTTTGACTGGGACGATGGAGACACAGAGACGATTATAGCTACTGAAATCGATGCTGCCACAAGCGAATGGCTGGCCATCACATCACATACCTATATCTCCTATGATGACATATGCAATCATAGGCCAATAGCAACCCTCGTAGTAAATGGTGTGATGTGCACCTCCTCAGCACAGGAGCAGATTGTAACCGTCTGGGATAATGACAACACCAATGGCGGAAGGGTGAATGCCTCGCCCGATGTATATCCCATCTGTGTGGGGAATGGTGCGACCATGCAATTTGATGATAATACGCTGTTTAACTGCGTTCCTCCACAGGAAGAAGATGTACCAAATGACCGAACACGATGGATACAGTGGGTCTATGGTACGAATATTACCATGACTGGTGCCCCGGTAATGGTTGATGGAGTGGTACAAACCTATCCTTTCTCAGGCCCTGTCATTGAACTTACCGGACCAGTAACAGGATCCAATGAGAGAAGTCTTCCCATTACAGTAGCAAACGATAAGCTTGTGGGTCAGGAATTCGAGGTTGAATTGCGTTATTGGAACTACTGTAATCCCTATCCCACATCCGATCCTGTAACGGATCGATCTGTGATCAGGATTGTGGCTATCCCCGACGCTACCATCACGCCTGTGGATACCTTATGTGAGTTTGAGAGCAACATAAACCTTACAGCTGCAACGGAGGGTGGCACCTGGAGTGGCACTGGAATTATTAATGCCAGTACTGGTGAATTCTCCCCCAGGGTTGCCGGTAGCGGTACCCACACTATTACCCACCATGTGACCGCAGGAAATGATTGCTCATCCACGGATACAGAAGATATTGTGGTCAGGCCCGGACCCGATGGCACCATCACACCGGTGGATCCATTCTGCACCTATGATAGTCCCTATGATCTTGAAGCAGCATCAGCTCTTGGAACCTGGAACGGTAGTGGCATCATCAACAGCAACACCGGATTGTTTGATCCAACTGTTGCCGGACCGGGAGCTCATATCATTGCTTTCGAAAGTGTTCCTGATGCCTATGGTTGTGTGGGCCTGGATACCGAAGAGCTGTATGTAATGGAGCCTCCCTATGCTGAATTCCTTACTCCCGATGGAGCATGGTGTCAGACCGCTGACAACCAGTCCATTGCCGAGATATTGATCAGTGGTGCTGAGAACTCCACTTTCGAATTGATCCTGGAGGTGCTGGGAATTCTGGATACACTGCAAAATCTTTCAAATGGCACCGTTTCAATTCTCCTGAATAACGAAGCCGGACTGAATCAATATAATCTGGTGAAAATCATCGAGTATCATGGCAATAATACCTGCGAAACAGATCTGTTCGACACGCTGAATATGGAGATCCACCCCCTGCCATCTATAGAGTTGACTGCACTATATGATGACCTGTGCAGTCCTGTTGAAGTGGATTTTGAAAGTCCGGAAGGCTACGAAAGATACACCTGGGACTTTGGCGATGGCAATTTGCAAATGACAGCCAGCAACAATGTATCCCATACCTACCACTTCGACTACAGCGAGGTATTTCAAAGAAATGATACTGTATTTCATATCAGGTTGATTGTTGAGACAGCGTTTGGATGCACTGATTCACTGATCGATAGCATTCACATATATCCGACTCCGGAAGCCGATTTTTTCGTGAACCCTCTCGTTCAGGACTTTCCTGACTCAGAAATATCCCTGATCAACCTGAGTTCACCTGGAAACTGGTCCTATCTCTGGGATTTTGGTGATGGAAGCACGGATTCCCGCCAGGATCCGGAACAGCATACTTACGAGGACTGGGGCGAGTATGATGTGGAGCTTATTACATTCAGCCCCTATTGCCGGGACAGTATTAGCAAGCAAATCCAGATCACACCACCTCCACCGCAGGCCATATTCCAGCCCGATACCTCGGGTTGTCCGCCCCTGGATGTCACCTTCAGAAATCAGAGTATCTATGCTGACTCCTATATCTGGGATTTTGATGATGGTACTTATTCAACAGAAGCTTCACCCACTCACAGATTCTACCAGAGCAAGGCACACCAGGTAAAGTTGATAGCTTATGGCTTATCCGGAACCGATACCGTAAAACAGATTATCCTGGTCCATCCTACTCCAAAAGCGCTATTCGAGGCCTATCCCCGTGAGGCCAAGAATCTGAAACAGGTATTCAAATTCCTCAATAACTCCATTGACAGCGATACATATCTGTGGGATTTTGGTGATGGAAATACATCAAGTGATGAAAATCCAGCCCATGTTTATAAGGAACCTGGAATCTTTACGGTATCTCTATATGTCTGGAGCGATCACTCCTGTCCCGATACACTGGTCCTGGAAAAGCTGATCAATGTTATGGAGGGTGAAGGCAATACAGTATTTCCCAACGCCTTTAAATGGAATGGTACCGGACCTTCAGGGGGGAATTGGGGTGAGAATGCCATTGACAATACCATATTTCATCCGCATATGGAGAATGCTGTTGACTTGCACATGCTCATCTATACCAGGTGGGGCGAGATGATCTGGGAAACCACCGATAAATATATTGGATGGGATGGTTACCTGAAATCGGGTGACCTGGCCGAACAGGGGATCTATGTTTACAAAGCCTGGGTGACCTATAGAGACGGGTCGCAGGAAGTGCTTGTGGGTGATGTGACTTTCCTGTACTAGAACCCATTTTTCAATTTGAGTTTTTATGCTGTTATTTGTAGCCAATTCAGGGCTACAAACCAAATCGCGTATGAAACTATACATTCCAAGCAACTACAGCTCCATCCTCACATTAAAAGAGACCGAGCGAGCCATTAAAATGATAAAGGATTTTTTTGAATCGAACCTGGCGGCGGAGCTGAAGTTAAGGAGGGTCACCGCCCCCCTTTTCGTCCAGAGAGGAACCGGAATCAATGATGATCTGAACGGAACCGAGAGACCTGTATCCTTCGAAGTGAAAGATATGGATGGTACCACTGCCGAAATAGTCCACTCCCTGGCCAAATGGAAGCGCATGATGCTTGCCGATTATGAAATCGCCAACAACTATGGCCTCTATACCGATATGAATGCCCTTCGGCCCGATGAGGAGCTGGACAATATTCACTCCATCTACGTGGACCAGTGGGACTGGGAAAAGATCGTGGCTCCGGAAGACCGGAACATTGCCACCTTAAAGTCCGTTGTTAACCAGATCTATTCGGTCATCAAGCGAACCGAGTTCATCGTATATGAAAACCATCCCGATATCATACCGCTTCTTCCTGATACCATCCATTTTATCCATGCTGAAGAGTTACTTGAACGCTATCCCGACCTGAATCCAAAGGAACGTGAGCTTGAAATTGTCAGGGAGTTCGGAGCCGTTTTTATTATCGGGATCGGAGCTAACCTGGCCAACGGTCAGCCCCACGACGGCCGGGCCCCGGATTACGATGATTGGTCCACACCAACAGACAATGGTTATAAGGGATTAAATGGCGATATAGTAATTTGGAATCCCATCCTTGAAAGTGCCTTTGAACTCTCCTCCATGGGAATACGGGTAGATAAAACTACCCTGATCAATCAATTAAATATGAAGGGAATGTCAGAACGCAAAGAGCTCTTGTTCCACAAAAGGCTGCTTGCAGGAGAATATCCTGAATCCATAGGTGGCGGAATTGGGCAATCACGGCTTTGTATGTACTTTCTGCGAAAGGCCCATATCGGGGAGGTCCAGGCCAGTCTGTGGCCGGGACAGATGCATGACCATTGTCGCAAATCAGGCATTGTCCTTATGTAATACAGTTAGATTCAGGTTTTAAATAGTTCAGCCACATGTTCCAACTCATCCATAATCTGGATTCCCTGTGGACAGAGTGGTTCACACTGGCCACACCGGACACAATTGGATGCCTTTGCAGTATCAGTGAGTAAACGCTGATACCTGACCTTTGCAACAGGATCCTGGACCATGTAATGATCGTTGCAAAGGGCAAAGTTGCGGGGGATGTTAACCCCTTCCGGACATGGCATACAGTAAGCACAATCGGTGCAGTTTACCCGCTGTAGTTGCCTGGTTATTCCAACGGCCTTTGCAAGGGCCTCAGTATCTTTTACTGTCCACTCATTTGGGGAGATATTTCTGGCCAGTTGGACATTCTCTTTCACATGATCGAGGTGCGACATGCCACTTAACACCATCGTTACTTCGGGCTGCCTCCACAACCATTGAAGGGCCCACTCCACAGCTGTTCTTTCGGGAGCTGCCTGCTCCATCAACTTCCAGGCTGCTGGCGGAAGCCCATTAACCAGTGTTCCTCCTCTGAGCGGCTCCATGGCCACAACTGCCAGCCCCTTTGCTGCTGCATATTTCAGTCCTTCGGTTCCAGCCTGGAACTCCTCATCAAGGTAGTTGTACTGGATCTGGCAAAAG
>DAOWFP010000194.1 GCA_030637895.1 Bacteroidota bacterium
GATCAATGAGGGTAACCTTGGTCTCATTAAGGCCGCACAGCGCTTTGATGAAACACGTGGTTTTAAGTTTATCTCATATGCGGTGTGGTGGATCAGGCAATCGATCCTCCAGGCACTGGCCGAGCAGGCACGTATCGTCCGACTACCACTTAACAAGATAGGTTCCATCAATAAGATCAACAAGACCTTTGCTGAGCTGGAACAGAAGTTCGAGCGCGAACCCACCATTCTGGAGATTGCTCAGGCCCTGGAACTGGCTCCCGAAGATGTAAAAGAGGCCATTCGAAGTTCAGGCAGGCATGTCTCCATGGATGCTCCTCTTCAGAACGGGGAAGATGGGAATATGTACGATGTACTGCTCAACGGGGAGACACCCTCACCCGATCGGGGCTTGTTGAATGATTCGCTTCGTAAAGAGATTGAACGGGCCCTCAGCACACTTACCTACCGGGAAGCCAGCATCATCAGGCTTTACTTTGGGCTCAATGGAAAACACCCCCATACCCTTGAAGAGATTGGGGAAGAGTTTAACCTGACCCGCGAACGGGTTAGGCAGATCAAGGAGAAAGCCATCAAGCGCTTAAAACACACCACCAGAAGCAAAATCCTCAAAAGTTACCTGGGTTAATCCCTGTGAGAGATGTTACCAGCACTGCTGCTATGGGAATGCATCACCCTGGCATCACCCTTGTAGTAGATATTTCCTGCGCTGGATGCATTCATAGAAATCTCATCTGTGGCGTGGACCTTGGCATCACCTGCACTGGATACATCCGCATCCACCCTGGCGGCAACCAGGTCAAAGGCATTCAGATCACCCGCACTGCTAAGGCTCACATTAAACTCATCCGCAGTTCCTGAAATATTTGCATCGCCGCTGGAGCTAATATCCAGATCGATTCGACCGGCCTCCACTTCGATGGAAAGGTCACCAGCACTGCTGACGGAGATTCGCAGATCCTCACAGCTAAACTGGGTCTGTCCCACTAAATCGCCGGCACTACTGATTTTAAGTGCTGTTAACTCTGGAAGGGTGACATGAACCTTCTTGGATTTGGCGTTTCTGATATTCACCCGTTCGGTCTTTACAACCAGCATCTTACCATCCAATTCAGTAAGGATTACCTCATGGAGGTTTTCGTCTGCTTCCACCCTTACTTCAAAGCTGCTGCCCTGACTCAGGAAAACATCGATTCCTGAACTCACTTTCACGCCTGTAAATCCATCCAGATCACGGGTCTCTTCAACTACTTTTCCATTTCCGCTGATTCCCTGGTCCCATCCATCAATAATACAGGAAGGTAGGGCCAGTAGCACAGCAATGGCAAAAAATGTTAATTTTTTCATTGTAATGAAATTTGAATATTTATAGCTATAACTATTAAATAGACGCATAAAAACCCTAAATGTTACTCCACCTCCATAACCAATCCTTTCAGGTACTCCCCTTCAAGATGGTAGATACTTACAGGATGATCGGCTGGCTGAGAAAGTTGATGCAGGATACGTACTTTTCTCCTGGCATTGGCTGCTGCCACAAATACCGATTTGCGGAAGTTCTCTCTGCTTACTGCCTGGGAGCAGCTGAATGTAAAGATAATCCCTCCCGGGGCGATGGCCTCAAAGGCTCTCTGATTCAGTCGCTTGTAACCCTGAAGCGCATTACTTAACACATTCTGATGCTTGGCAAATGCCGGAGGATCCAGGATAATCAGATCGTAGTCCTCCTTCATCTCCTTAAAATATCCGAAGGCATCCACGGCAAAGGCACCATGGCGCTTGTCGTCCGGAAAGTTCAATTCGGCGTTTTCCCTGGACAGGTCGATGGCCTTCCCGCTGCTGTCCACTGTGTGTACCAGCCGGGCTCCCCCTCCCATTCCATAGATGCTGAAACCGCCTGTATACCCAAACATATTGAGTACCTTGCGACCTTTGGAATACTCCCCCACCAGTTTGCGGTTTTCGCGCTGATCAATGAAAAAGCCGGTCTTCTGGCCCTCCACCCAGTTCACCTGGAATCGGTATCCATTCTCCAGCACCTCGCCCCTTTCCTGATTTCCCATGAGAAATCCGGATTTCCCGGTAATTCCAGGCTTATCCGGCAGGGTTGAATTACTCCTGTTATAAATGGTATGCAAGCGGTCCCCGGCAGTCTTTTTCAATGATTCCACGATGGCATCCAGGTTGCGATGCATGCCAATGGAATGCATCTGGATCACAGCTGCCCCTGCATAATAATCCACAATCAAGCCGGGCATTCCATCACCCTCTGCATTGATCCATCTGAAAACATTGGTTTGCAGATTATCTGTTAATCCAAGTTTATCCCTCAGGTTCCATGCATTGGCCACCTTCTGGTCCCAGAAGGACTGATCCGTCTCCACTGACTCAAAACTGATCACCCGAACAGCAATGGAACCCTCCTGGTAGTGTCCAGATGCAAGAAATTCTTCCTTGTTGTCGTAGAGGTCAACCAGCTCTCCCTCCCGGGCCGGTCCGTGTATCTTTTTGATGGCTCCGGAAAAGACCCAGGGGTGATACCTCCTAAGCGATGAATCCTTGCCCGATTTTAAAATAATTCTGGTGCGTTCGGTCATATTATTATTTTATTGAAGCTCTTAAGCTGTTGTAAATCGTCAGACAGATCCATGCATCGGTGGCTGCATACCTCAACTGAGCTTCACTTAGCACATCTGCGTCCCAGTTGGAGACCTGCTGCGATTTAGAGATCCGCCTGTTCAGCACGATTCCACTTATCTTCTTCAAGCCTTTTTCGTCAATACGAAAGGCTTGCACATAGTTTTGAAGGTCAAGAAAACCCTTCGGTTCAAACTGAAAATCGGCCCGAAGCTTTCTCAGGTCATCCTGCAGGCCAAGCCCAATCTTCAGGGGAATCTCACCCGACAATATTTCCTGCAGTTTTGCGGGGTAACCAATACGGCTCACCCGCAGGATCCATGCCTGTTCAAGTGAAGTAATCTGTATCAGCGAAGTAGGATAGACTTTCCCCTTTTTAAATGATGGCTTTGTCTCGGTATCAAATCCCAGAACCGGTTGCAAAGCAATATGGTCTATCTCCTTCTCAAAAGCCTCTATTGAATCAATCACATGAATGGGCCCTTCATACTGGATCAGCTCCAGCGTGGCCACCTCCTCTTTACTTATCTCGCTCTGAAACATCACTCTTTTTCGCTTGGATCAACGCCGGTTACATACAGCGCGTGCAGTGCCTGCAATGCACGCAGAAGTTTTGCTCCCCAGTGCTCGGCAAAGTTTTCACCCAGCTCCCAGGCAGAATCATTCATGAACTCCTCCACCCCCCGGCTGTAGATGCTTGTAAAATCTCTTAAATCCTGGTAGAGATCGGCCATATCCTCAGAAATGGTATGATTCACCACTTCAGATCGGTCAAATTCCCCCTCATCGGCCATGCGCAGGATATCATTGTGTGGACCCAGGATCATGGCTATCCTTTGAAACAATACCGACCACTCCTGTTCTGTGATCGTAGGTTCACTAGGTGAATCCAGAACCGGCTCACTTTCGCCTGTATTTAAAAAGCTTGCGTAAACCGCCGAAAGATGTTTGACCGATTCAATGATAAAGGCCCTTCCCTCCATATCTGTCAGCTGCTCCAGAAAGGCACAGCAAGCATTTGCTGCCTTAACGAATACCAACATTTCGCTGGAATACACGTAATTATGAACCGCAGTGCCTTCTTCTTGCATGGGGCAAAGATAATCAAAAGCCAATAACTGTTTAGATTAGTCCTTCCACTTGAGTGTCAGGTCCTTCTTCCTGGAGATCCTGCCCTGGTCCACCAGCCACTCGGTCACCCGCGCTACTTTTATGGCCTCCATGCCGGTCTGCTTCACCAGCTCCTCAAGAAGGAGGGAACGTGCAGAAAGCTGCGTGGATATAGCATCTCTTACAACATTAAATGCTTCACTGCCGGGTTGAAGTTGCTCCTCCCCACGGCACACGTCACAACGACCGCAACGGGGGGAGTCGAGCTGTCCAAAGTAGCTCAGTAAAAACTGGTTTCTGCATATGGTCTCAGAGGAAGCATAGCGGAGCATCTCCCCCATGCGTTTCTCGTAACGCTCTTTCCTGAAGTTGTAACGGTCAGCAGCGATTAAGAGGTTTTTATCATCCAGTCGCTCCTCCAGAAAGGTAATTATCGGAAGCTCTTTGCGTGGTATATAATGAACTATCTGGCGTTTGGAGAGTGTACGCAGATAAGCGCGGACTTTCTCCAGGGTGAGAGCGGATCGTCTTGCCAGAGTTGACTCATCGATCTTTACAAACTGGGAGAAGAGGCCGCTGTAGGACCTGAGCAAGAGCTTTATAAAACCATCGAAGTCTGCATTTTTCACCTGGAAGGTATAGAGCGCATCTCGCTCCACCTGAAACTTGATCCGGGTTGGATTGTGATAGGCATCGGTAAGCACAATATATCCTTCTCTTGCAAGTATCTGCAGGGAGCTGTGGGCCACCATGGCACTGAAGTGGTACTGGTGCAGGAAATCCCCAAACTCAAAATCGTATTGCTGGCCCCTTCCGCTGCCCACGGGGATCTGCAGGAAATTGCACAGGGCCCTGTACACATCACGAACTTTAGGGATCCCCGGAAAGTTAACTGCAATGCGCCGCTCAACCACCCTGAGGTCGGGCGGACTATACATAAGAATAGCGCGGGAATGCAGGCCATCGCGGCCGGCACGGCCCGCCTCCTGAAAATAGGACTCAGGTCCGTCTGGCAGATCCAAATGGATTACAAACCTGACATCGGGTTTATCGATCCCCATACCAAAGGCGTTGGTGGCCACCATCACCCTGAATTGGTTCTTCATCCACGCCTGTTGCCTCTCATCCCTCAGGGCCTGCTTTAGCCCTGCATGGTAGTAGCTGGCACCAAGCTCATGTTCGTTTAATAGCAAGGAGAGTTCCCTGCACTTCTTCCGGTTCCTTGTATATACAATCCCGCTGCCTTCCATCTGACTGACCTGCTTTACCAGTTCTCCGGTCTTATCCTCGGCAGTCACCACCAGGTAGTCCAGGTTTTCCCTGTTAAAACTCTTCTGGAAAAGATTCTTTTGCTTGAATCCAAGGCGATCCTGGATGTCCTCGCACACCTCCGGAGTGGCTGTGGCTGTAAGCGCCAGAACCGGCACATCCTCAAGGAAAGTCCTGAGTGCGCTGATATCCAGATAAGAGGGCCTGAAATCATATCCCCACTGGGAGATACAATGTGCCTCATCCACTGCGAGGAGGTTCACATTCATATCACTAAGCCTGGCCTGAAACAAGCGGGTGGTCAGCCGTTCCGGTGAGACATAGAGGAACTTGTATCCCCCATAAACACAGTTGTTCAGGGCAATATCAATTTCGTAAGCGGTCATACCTGAGTGGATGGCCATGGCCTTGATCTTAAGCCGGCTCAACTGATCCACCTGATCCTTCATCAAGGCAATCAGGGGAGTAATAACAAGGCAGATTCCTTCCATGGCAAGGGCCGGAACCTGGAAGGTAATGGACTTCCCTCCCCCGGTGGGCATCAGGGCCAGGGTATCCTTTCCGGAGAGGATGGAAAAGATGATATCCTCCTGCAGGGGACGGAATTGATCGTAGCCCCAGGTCTCCAATAAAATTCGGTGAATTTCCTGGCGATCTGCTAAGCTTTTTTTTTGTAATTTTGCCACATTTAAAAATAACCAAATAATCAGACAATGTCATTTGCTCAGGATAAAATCGCCTCAGAAGGATTGACCTTCGATGATGTATTGCTTCTTCCGGCCTTTTCAGAAGCCCTTCCCAGGGAGGTCAGTATCAAGTCGCAATTCTCCAGGAATATTCAGTTGAACACGCCCATCGTGTCGGCAGCCATGGATACGGTTACCGAAGAGAAGCTGGCTATCACCATAGCTCGAGAGGGAGGGATAGGTGTGATTCATAAAAACATGCCCCTGGAAGAGCAAACCAGGCAGGTAAAAAGGGTCAAACGTGCCGAAAGTGTGATGATTCACGAACCCATCACCATCTTGAAAGAGGGCACCGTAGGTGATGCATTGAACCTGATGAAGGAATATAAGATCGGTGGAATCCCTGTTGTGGATAAAAACAATGTACTCATAGGTATTGTTACCAACCGCGACCTCAGGTTCCAGCAGGATATGAACAGGTCCATCCAGGAGGTGATGACCGTGGAGAATATCATTACCACAGGTCGAAATACCGGACTGCCCGAGGCAGGCATGATCCTACAGGCGCACAAGATTGAGAAGCTCCCTGTTGTGGACGACAATCACAAACTAATCGGACTAATCACCTATAAGGATATCACCAAAGCCAAGGACCGTCCCAACTCCTGTAAGGACAGCAAGGGTAGATTACGTGTGGCAGCTGCAGTAGGGGTATCCGGAGATATTCTGGAACGGGTGACCGCCCTGGAGAAGGCAGGTGTGGATGCTGTGGTTATCGACACGGCCCATGGTCATCACATAGGAGTGCTTAAGAGTCTGAAGAAGGTTAAGAAGCAGTTCCCCGAACTGGACGTGGTAGTAGGTAATGTGGCCACAGCAGCTGCTGCCTTAGCACTGGTTGAGGCCGGAGCGGATGGTGTCAAAGTGGGTATTGGCCCAGGCTCCATCTGTACTACCAGAATCATAGCCGGGGTGGGTGTTCCACAGCTTTCAGCCATCTACGATGTGGCCAATGCCCTTAAAGGAACAGGAATTCCGGTCATTGCCGATGGAGGGATCAGGTACTCCGGGGATATTGTCAAAGCCCTGGCTGCAGGGGCCTGTTCCATTATGGCCGGATCCCTTTTTGCCGGCGTAGAGGAGAGTCCGGGTGAAACCATTATCTACAACGGCCGAAAGTATAAATCCTACCGTGGCATGGGTTCCCTTGAAGCCATGCAGCATGGATCCAAGGACCGTTACTTCCAGGACATGGAGGAGGATATCAAAAAACTGGTGCCTGAGGGGATTGCCGCCCGTGTACCTTTCAAAGGAGGCCTTTCCGAGGTGATCTATCAGATGATTGGAGGCCTGAGGGCCGGCATGGGTTACTGTGGTGCGGTTGATATCCCTACCCTGCAAAAGGCACAATTTGTTCGCGTTACTAATGCAGGTGTCCAGGAAAGTCATCCGCACGATGTGACCATCACCCGGGAGGCGCCCAACTACAGCAGATAATATATGGATTCGTCAATCGTTCTAGTTAAAACACAACATACGCTTATGAAAAAGAGTTTACTCTTATTAGTTTTTGCTACAATCCTGGCAACGGGACTAAAGGGACAGGGATCTCCGGTTCTTCTAACCATCGGAGATGAGCAAGTAATCCTGGAGGAATTTGAAAGGATCTACCAGAAAAACAATAATGAATCGTCCTTAAACCGGCAAGATCCTGAAGCATACCTGGAGCTCTTTATAAATTTCAAGCTCAAGGTAAATGAGGCTGAAGCACTTGGCATGGATACAACTGCCAAATTCATCAATGAGCTGGAGGGCTACCGAAAACAGCTTGCCAAACCTTATCTGGTGGATGAAGAGGCCAAAGAGGCGATGATGCAAGAAGCTTACCTTTGGTCCAAATATGACATCCGTGCTAGGCATGTTTTGATCAGGCTTCCTGAAAGCCCCACCCCCGAGGATACCCTGGCAGCCTATGATAAAATCATGGAGATCAGGGCCCGTATTAAAAGTGGTGAAGCATTTGATGTGGTGGCCAAAGCCACCTCTGAAGATGCCTCGGTTCATCAAAATGGCGGGGAACTGAATTATTTCACTGTTTTTTCCATGGTCTATCCTTTCGAAAAGATGGCATATGCTACCCCGGTGGGTCAATTGAGTATGCCATTTCGAACCTCCTATGGATACCATATTATAATGGTCGTGGACAAGAGGCCTGCCCGTGGATCCATCAAGGTCGCCCATATCTTTATACGCATGCCGTCGGAAACAGGTGAAGACGAGAAAAAGGTGGCCTACGAAAAAGTACAAATGGTGTATGACAGCCTGCAGATGGGAACCGAATTCGGCGCGCTGGCCAAGCGCTATTCGGATGACAGGGCCTCTGCCCAATCCGGGGGTGAAATTCCATGGTTCGGAACAGGACGGATGATCCCCGATTTCGAAGATGCCTGTTTTGCCATTGAAAAAAAGGGAGACTATAGCAAACCCTTCAAATCCTTCTATGGATGGCACATTGTTAAATTAATGGACAAAAAGGAAATTGGAAGCTACGAGGAGATGAAACCGGAGTTGCAGCAGAAGATCGACCGCAGCGACCGCAACACAGCCCGGACAGATAACTTTATTGCCAAACTCAAAAGTGAGTATCAGTTCAGCGAGAACCGGGAAGCCTTGCAGCCGGTTTACCAGGCGGTGGATTCAACCCTGAGAATGGGAATCTGGAAGGCTGGTGAACTTAGGGACCTGAATACGCAACTGTTGAAAATTGGGGAACGGGAAGTAATGAGCGGAGAATTTGCAACTTATGTGGAGGAGGAGCAATATCACGGGAAAGCAAGGGATCCCAAAGTATGGGTGGATCAGCTTTATAAAAGTTTTTCCGATGAAATTGTAATCGACTACGAAGAAGCAAGGTTACCCGAGAAATATCCGGATTTCAAGTACATTTATGAAGAGTATCATGACGGAATCCTGCTTTTCGATATCATGGATCAGCGGGTCTGGTCCATGGCCATAACAGATACAGCCGGACTGGAGGTATTTCACAAGGAGCACAGAAAAGATTATATGTGGGAGGAGCGAACGGATGC
>DAOWFP010000041.1 GCA_030637895.1 Bacteroidota bacterium
AAACTCCAGGAGTATTTCCAGGAGCGGACCGCCAGCAAAATTATCAAACCCTTCCATGGATTGTTTGATGAGGACAAGGAGGTGGCCGTCAAGGATATGCTGAATGCCTGTGGCCCCTATGTACACCGTCACTATGATGGCGACCCGGCACTGAACCTGGGCACCTCGGCCATCCTGGCAGATAAGGGAATTGCGGGTATTGCCAATATCCTGCCATTTACCTGTATGCCCGGCACCCTGGTGACATCTGTATCGGATCAATTGCGCAAGGACAAGGGCAACATTCCCTATGTGAGCATTGCCTATGACGGACAGGAGGATGTCTCCATCGATCTGCGACTTCAGGCCTTTATGCACCAGGCCTCCCAGTTTGCAGAGGAGAAGGGACTAACCAATCCGGAATCACAGTCGATCCACAACAAAGTCCACTAGTTAGTGCCTGGCTTGTTAGTGCCAAGTGCCTGCCAATCTTGTTTTTGTATTTCATTTAGTCTGCGATATTGATCTTTGGACTTAGGAGTCGTGGGTTCTCATTTCACGAAAACAGGAAGTCACCATATGGTGACTTTTGGTAAAAAAGGGACTTTTATACACTTTCTAGACGCTCATCAATGCCGTCTATCTCCCTTATATTAAGCGATATAGAATTTTACCAGAAGAGTGGTAGATATTTTATAGGTCACCATATCATGAAATAGTCACCGGGTGGTGACTTCCAAAAATTGCTAAAATGAGCACCCCGATTCTTTCTCCTGATAATATGCTTACCTAATCCAGGACTGACAAAGCACTACATTTCCACCGGTAATGTCCCGTGATATTCGATGCTTTCGGGGGTAATCCTGGCCAGGACCACGATTATCTCAACACCGTTCCGGATGGCCTCATCAAGGGCCTTCCCATAGGCCGGATCGATGCTACGTGCCGGGGAAAAAATCCGTACATCCATCCGTTGAACCACATAAAGCATTACTGCGCGCATTCCGGCCTTTTTCACCCGGATCAGGGTGTTCAGATGCTTGCGGCCCCGCTCGGTGACTGAATCGGGAAAGAGTGCCCGGTCGCCTTCCTTCAGGCTCACATTTTTTACTTCAATAAAACATCCCCTCCCTGAGTCAGCCGCAGATTCACTTCCATCCATCTCCCCATAAAGGTCAAATCGGCTGTCCTCCCACTTCACCTCCCGCCTCAAGCCGGTAAGCCCTTCCAGTCCCGGTACCATTCCCTTACTCACCCACTCAAAGGCCAGGGCATTTGGATTTGAGGTATTGATCCCCACCCAGTCGCCATTGATCCAGATCATCTCCCAGGTAAAACGGGTCTTTCGTTTGGGGTCGTCTGCGGGTGAAAGCCACACTTCTGCCCCTTCCTCCAGGCAGCTGAGCATGGAACCCGAGTTGGTACAATGGGCGGTGACCATAGTGCCATCGTCGAGGATCACATCCGCCAGAAACCGTTTGTATCTCTTCACCAGGCGGCCGTGAATCAAAGGGTAAGTGAACTTCATGGAATCTAAATTGTTGTTCAAATATATTAGTATTAAATTGCATATAAAGGTCAATTAAAAAACTAAATCACATGAAACGTATTCTAGTTCTACTTTCGATAGCAGCCATGATCTTTTCCTTCCAGGATGTACAATCCCAGAGTCTCCGCGATCGGGTCAAGAAGGCAGTTTTTAAAGAACCGGTTGAAGCCAAATCCGAAGAGGACAGCGCCACTGAGATGGAGTCTGACGATCCTATTGAATCGTCAAGCACCAACTTTACCAACAGGGTGATGATGAATGCTATGGGGCTCAGCGGCAACGTAGAGCATGAAACGGAATACAGTTTTGATGCCCACATTCAGATGGAGATCTCTAATTACAAGAAAAATGGCAAACTGGACAACCAGATGCTATATGATTCCTATGTGCATAAGGAGGATGCCGATTATGCCATGGAATTCAGCGATGACGGAAGCAAATCTATCATGATCTTCGATACCAAGAACAGTGCCATGCTGATCCTGACCAACAGCGATGGCGAGAAGACCGGGTTTGCCACAACCATCGACCCGGAAACCATGGCAGAAGAGGCCGAAGCTTATGAAGAAGACTCCGAAGTGGATTCCGATCCGTTTAATTACAAGAAAACAGGTAAGACAAAGATGATCCTTGGATACAGCTGCGACGAGTACCTGATGGAGGATGAAGCCACAGAAGTGCGTATGTGGGTTTCAGAAAAATTAGGGAAAGAGATGCGCAAGGAGTGGTTGAACAACAAGCAAACCTTTGGTGCCATGTTTTCGTCGGCCTACGCCCTCAACGGCATGGTCATGGAGTACGACTTTCTGGACAAGGAGGATGGAGATAAAATGGTCATGCAGGTGACCAAGATCGATCTGGACCACACCCATAAGGTGAGCACCGAAGGGTATAACATCATGTCCATGAAACAGCAAACCGAGGAGGAATAATGGATTTTAGGTCCTTGCTGGCCGACTTTCCTTCAGGGGTAGAAAAAGACCTTCTGATCGGGGAGGTAATCAAATCGGAATCTCATTTCAACACCCTACTTCAACTGGCCCTCCATGAAAAAGAGCCGGTGGCCTGGAGAGCCAGCTGGATTTTGGACGGGAGTGATGAAAAGAAATCCGGACTGGCCCGTAAGTATATTCCCAAGATCGTAAGAGCGCTGCCTGGACTGGAATCCAAAGGAACCCTTCGCTCACTGCTCAGGTTGCTGGCCCGGCATGATATCCCTGAAGAGGAGCAGGGCTTGCTGATCGACCTCTGTTTCAGCTACCTGGTTTCGGAGTTTTACCCGGTGGCTGTCAAGGCGCATGCCATGCAGATCATCTACAACCATGTACTTCTTTACCCTGAATTAAAAGGTGAGTTTATCACGGTAATTGAAGATCAGGCTAAAAACAACAGCGTAGGTTTTAAAGCGAGAGGAAACATCCTCATAAAACAAATGGAAAAGTTGTAATTTGGCTGATCAAATCTTTGCAACCATCCCTCTGGGTGGAGCCAGTAGAAAATAAACCCTTGGAGATCCATTTTATACTATATAAGCCGGCGGTACCCGGAAATGTGGGAGCCGCTGCCAGGGCCATCAAAACCATGGGGTTCAATCACCTTCGGCTTATTTCTCCATGCGACCACCTGAGCGATGAGGCCAGGATGCTGGCCCATGCATCGCATGATATTCTTGAATCGGCCCTGCTGTTCGACGATTTTACCAGTGCTGTGGCAGATTTGGACCTGGTGATCTGTACCACGGCCAAAGGGCGTTCTGCCAAGCATGATTATCACTCCAGCCGAAGCATCAGGGAGCAACTGGAGAATAAAAGAGAGCACCTTCTTAAGGTTGGCTTCCTCTTTGGGACAGAGGAGAGTGGTCTGCCCAATGCCCTGATTCTGCAATCGGATATGGCCATGAGCATTCCCATGGCTGGCAGCTACCCTTCGCTGAACCTGGCACAGTCGGTAATGGTCACTGCATATGAACTCTCGCCACTGAATGCCCTGGAAAAACCTGGAGCACCCATCTCCAAATCGGGTGAAGGCTGGCTTACCCTGAAGAGACAAACGGCACAGGTTCTCAATGATGCTGGAATCCTGGAAGGAACTCCGCTCTACCACCGCATTATGGAGCGAATGGCCACCCTGTCGGCCAATGACATACCCCTGTTTCTGTCGGTCATTTCGCGCATTCAAAAAAAATAATTTATGGAAGCACAACATATCCTGATCTTCTACAATGGCATAATTCCAACTCCCAAATATGGTGGAATCAGCAGGGTTATCTGGTACCTAGGAAAGGAATTGAACCTTATGGGGCACCGCATCACCTTCCTGGTGGCACCAGGATCGGTCTGTGACTTTGCCAACGTGATCTTTTTCGATCCCAAACAATCCCTGGCCAGCCAGATCCCCGAAGATGTGGACCTGGTCCATTCACATACTCTCTTGTGGGAACCCCTGCCCAAACCCTATATGATAACGCTGCATGGCAATTCAAGCGATAAAAGGGAATTTGATATCAATACAACCTTTATCTCCCGCGACCATGCAAAGCGCTTTGGAAGCGAGGTCTTTGTATACAATGGACTGGGACTGGAAGAGTATGGCCAGCCGCAACTGGACAACCCCCGCAACTACCTCCATTTTCTGGGTAAAGCCGCCTGGCGTGTAAAGAACCTGAAAGGGTGCATTCAGATCGCCAGGGAATCGGGGCATGCACTGCGGGTGATGGGCGGATACCGGGTGAACCTGAAGATGGGCATTCGCATCACCCTCGACCCGCGGATCCGCTTTGAAGGGATGGTTGGAGGCGAAACCAAGAACCGGCTGATCAATGCATCCAAAGCCCTGCTCTTCCCTGTTCGCTGGAACGAACCCATGGGACTGGCAGTGGTGGAGAGCCTCTATTTTGGCTGTCCCGTATTTGGCACCCCCTATGGTGCCCTTCCCGAGCTTGTGAGCTCTGAATTTGGCTTCCTCAGTAACAAGAAATCAGAGCTGGTAGATGCATTGAAACATGTGGATGAGTACGACAGGCGTAAGTGCCATGAGTATGTCTGCGACAACTTTGTATCCATCCATATGGCCAGGAATTTTCTTCCCCTTTATGAAAAAGTGCTCAACGGGGAAAGCCTCAATCCGATACCACCCAAACTGGTCAATCCCAATCCTCCCAAATTCCTGCCCTGGTACGAATAATGCAAAGGTCTTACCTGGAAAAACCTACCTGGTCGAGAAGAATTGTGCCATTTTTCTCCGCATCAAATATAAAACCGACGGTACGAATGGCCCCGGCAGAAACAGGCTTGCCTGCACTGCTTTTGATTTTTCCAAGCGGCAGGGATACATATTGCAGGATCACCTCCGATTCGGCATCTTCCCAGAATAGCCTCGATTTAAAGATCTCCGGCTTAATGGCGGGCTGCAAGTTCTGAAAATCTCCCAGCCTCACCCGGTATTCCAATCCGGAAGTGTCTGTAAGCACAACGATGAAATCCACCGGGACCGGATCCTCATCCTCCTCCTTTTTGGAATCCTTCTCCGAATTCTCAGCATCTTCGGATTCTTCAGCATCTTCGGATTCTTCATCATCTAAGCGCTGGCCCGGATCAATCTGGGCATCTGCAGCCAGGAAAGTCAGTGCCCGGGCCCCCTCAATCTGACCGCTAAGCGTACTATCCAGGAAAATGACATAGTCACCCGGTATGGAATCCTTCTCATTGTTCCATCCCAGAAACACCCCGTTGTTACGATAGTCACCCCATTTCTTAGGGATTCTGCCCTCCTTCCAGAGTGCCAGTCCCGAAGCCGTAATGGAATCCACTCCATAGCTTCCGGTGCTCAGATTCAGGTCCTCCTCATATTCACAGACAATGTGTGCTGTTGATTCATGAAACTGGTTCAGATGCACCAGATCGGGCAGCCAGTGGCGGCCTGAACGGTAATCTTTAAAAAGAGGCAGGTAGCCACTCCCCGGATTGCAGCTCTCCAGCACAAAGGCGGTGAGGTAGACCAGTGCCACCTGCTCCTGTTGCTCCACAGGTATAATGGCTTTCCGGTTCAGTAAGAGGCTGTTGGGATATCCATTATCAAATATCCCCCAGCTACGGTTGAATTGTCCGTGGTTGGCGCCGTGCAGGTACAGGCCCGATGCGAAGTGGTATGCCGAATCGTTGAATTGCACCCTTCGCATCTGCCGAAGCCCGTCATAGCTCCGCATATCACCATCCATGGAGCCATGAATGGTAAAATAGTTGATATCCGCCATCGGAGTAGGGATCCCTGCAGGTGAGTACTGTCCGTCCACCGGAGCTATGGCTGCGATCCCGCGTATTCCAAAATTGAAATCAAACCTTTCCTTTGCATTATCCGGGTAAAAGGGCAGGCCATTGAAACAGGAGGCCACACTTACCGCCTCCCCTCCCCTGGAGTGACCGATCAGCACCACACGGCCCATATCCACTTTGTTATAAAAACGAAGCGTATCGCATTTATTCCATTCTCTCCACTGTTCCAGATGTTTCAACAACAACCAGCCCCGACAATCATTTTCAGTTTTCAGTCCGCTGCTAAAATCGGACCATGCGCTGTTAAGAAAATTCTCATCCACCGAAACAGCAATAATCCCGTGGCTGGCGAAATGCCTTCCCAGGTAGCCATATCCCGGATCAGAAAAATCCCGGTCCAGGTGATTTCCATGAACCATGAGCACCAGGGGGAAGGGGCCATCACCCTCCGGGAACCATGTCCGGCCATTCAGTGCCAGCGAATCCGGACCCATCTTCCAGTAAAGACTTCTCATTTTACCGGAAAGTTTTTCCCAGCCATCCAAAAGATTACTTCCATCCACCGCCTGGGTTCTTAACTCCACCTGGGACCCAAACTCCTTGCGCGGTTTATCCTTGCCCCAGCCATAGCTTAGTGAATCTATCTTATAAGGACCTGGCAGCGCAGGATTGTCAATTTCCATCTGTGCAGGTAACTTAGAGGCCTCCATGGACCATGCCTTCACCTCTTCGGCAGCCTTCCCTGAATAGAGCAGATAGATTGCTCCGAAAATGAAGAGCCCGGCTCCTGAAATCGTAAAAACCAGGGTAAGCACCCTTCGCACCCTGGTAAGAGCGGTCCACCTGCCACCACTCAGATTGTAGATTCCTGCTCCAAGAAAAAATCCCATAAGAATAAGAAGCAGGACCAACACTACCATTGCCTTATCAGGAAACCCAAAAAAGAATAAAACAAAAAAGATGGCCCCGAAATAGATCCAGCTTTGCTTTTGGGGCAGGTAGTTCACCAGCTTAATCCCCAGGCGAACACCCACTCCGGCCAGCAGAGCCAGTCCCGGGAAAAATAAAAGTGCCGCCAGGAAAATACCTATATGAAGCTCCCCCATGAAGTCAATGGCCATACCCACCATAAATAGGCCCATGATCATCAGGATGGTATAGGCCGCCCACTTCCAGTGTCCGGGCGAAAGGACGCATACTTCCAGAATCCGTTTACGGGCCTTCACAAGCCGATAACGGATGCGACCCAAAAACATATTCACAGTGGTGCGAAATTTGATCATGAATTTTAATTTCAAGTTACTAATTTTGATGCAGATGGATACAAGCGGTCAGAAATATCTTCGCTCCCTCATCGCCGAGGGAGAACACCAGCAACTTGATTTCAAATTTGAGATTAACGATGCACGCAAGATCGCCCGCACACTGTCAGCTTTTTCAAATACGGATGGAGGACGGCTTCTAATCGGGGTGAAGGATAATGGCCGCATACGTGGAGTGCAATCGGACGAAGAGTACTACATGGCCGAATCGGCTGCCACACTCTATTGCAAACCGGAAGTGCTTTTCGAGACCCGGAACCACAAGGTTGAAGGGAAGCATGTGCTGGAAATTTACATCCCTCCTGTTGCGAAAAAGCCAGTTTATGCCCGGGACCACAATAACAGGTGGATGGCCTATATGCGGGTGGCCGATGAGAACATACTGGCCAACATCATCCAGCTGGAAGTTTGGAAAGAGGAGCATAAGGCCAGGGGAAAGCTCCTGGAGTTCACCCGCAGTGAAGAGTTCCTGCTGCACTACCTGGAGAACATAGGTGAGGCTTCCCTGGCAAGCACTCAGCACGATACAGGTTTTAACAGAAAGGAGCTGGTAATTCTGTTGACCAAACTGGTGCGATTCGATGTGGTGGAGATGCAATTCAGGGAGGGAACAACTGTCTTCCTGCTCAAAGACGCCCCGGGTGCATAAGGATAAGTCAGATCAAATATACTCCATCAGGGAGTCAAAAATAGCCTTCCCGTCCGAGTTCCCGCCAAAAGGAAATACAGCCCGCTCGGGTTGGGGGATCATGCCGAAAACATTTTTCCGCTCATTGCATACACCGGCAATATTATCCACAGCCCCGGTTACATTAATGCCCTCCGAAATACGCGCTGACTCATCACAGTAGCGAAACAGAATCTGCTCATTGTGCCGCATGCGCACCAGTGTCTCCTCCTTGGCAGTGTACCTTCCATACCCGGTGGCAATGGGAATCAGGTAAGCTTTATCATTGGAGAGCTTGCGGGTCACAGCCGTATCATCGTTATCAGGCTTGATGAAAGTATTACGGCATACAAAACGCTGAGACTTGTTCATCCGTAAGGATCCCGGTACCAATCCGGTTTCACAAAGCACCCTGAATCCGCTCCCGATCCCGATGAGGATCTTTCCACGATCGGCAAATTCGATCATCGCTTCAATCACAGGAGATTCTTCAATACATTTGTTGGAACTGGAGGAGCCTTTGCATGGAAAGCCGCCGGGGATAAAGAGAACATCTATCCCGCTAAGATCTGTTTCCGTGTTCCAAATGGCCCTGACTTTTTTATCATAAATTCCCTCAAGAACTCGTTTCAGTTCTTTATCGCCATGGGCCCCTGGGAAGATGAGAATACCGAAGGTCATTGCTTAGGGTTATCTATATCAAAGTTAAGCACAAAAGGATTTTATCCAAATTTGAAGGTAATTATTAAATCGTTAGATTTACCCTATGGAGGTCGTCGGAAAGGATATACAAAACTTTCAGCATACAGTTAGGGCCCATTCTGACTACGACTTCTCAGATTACTCTCATACATCTCTTCAAAGACGCCTCAACCGGATCCTGCTTGAACTGGATATGGATATGGACCAGGTGCTCCTGCGAATGAAGAGCGACGGGGATTTCATTGACAAGATCCTGAGAAAGATTACGGTTCATACCACCGAGTTGTTTAGAGATCCGCAGGTCTGGATGAAGATTAAAACCAAGCTGCTTCCATCCTTAAGTCACCAGGATACCATTCGCATCTGGCATCCGGGTTGTTCCACCGGACAGGAGGTCTATTCCATGATGATGGTGCTGGATGGCCTGGGATTGCTGGAGAAATCGGAGATCTATGGCAGTGATCTGCATGAGGAGGTCATTGAAACAGCCCGGCAGGGCAGGTACAAATACCGTTTTAATCAGAGCTACCTTGAAAATTTCGACCGGGTAATGCTGGACGGGGATGGGACTTTCTCATGGAAGCAAAAAAAATACTGGAAAAAATATTTTCACATCGATGAAGCCAGTGATACCATTCAGATGAAGGATTTTCTCAGGCAAAAGCCGGTTTATAAGAAACTGGACCTGGTGAAAGATCCTAATCTCTTTTTGGTTAATTTCGACCTGATCGTTTGCAGGAATGTCATTATCTATTTTAATGCTGAACTGCAGAACAGGGTGTTTGAGCTGTTCCATAAGAACCTGAATGATCACGGGAGTTTGCTCCTGGGTGTGCATGAATCGATCATGGGTTCCTACACCAAAAAGTTTATCAGAAAGGATCCTTTTTACTATAAGGCACTGGTATGATCATCAGAAATATATCCATACGGTCAAAATTAATTATGGCCACCCTGATCCTGGTGCTGATGATGATGATGCTAGCACTGATTTACCTGGACGCCACCAGGCGGGTGGTGAGCCAGTCAGAACTTCTGAAGGATCGTACTGAACTGATCAGCGGATTCCTGTCTCTTCAAAATAAATTTTATAATCTGTCTGCAGAAGAGAGACCCGGTGA
>DAOWFP010000046.1 GCA_030637895.1 Bacteroidota bacterium
AAAGAATGCAATGTATACCAACATGGAGATTACCAGGAACCATTTTCCAGCACCGGGAAGCATAAATCCAAGACCCATACAAACCAGTGCAACAAAAATACCGGATAAACCGATAAAATAGAGCTTCCGCCTTCCAAGTCTGTCAATGACAAACAGGGAGACAATGGTGAAGAATACATTGACTACTCCCACTATCACAGAGGCTGCAATGGCTGCTTCAGCACCTTCAAATCCAGCTGCCAGGAAGATCTTCGGACTGTAGTAGATCACCGTATTGATCCCCACAAATTGCTGGAAGAACATGATACCTGCGGCAATGATAAGGGCATTCCTCAGCCAGGGTTTAAATATCTCCTTCCAACTTGCCTGATCTTTATCAATGGCAATATCGCTCCTCATGGCTGCCAAGGAATCATCAATCATCGAGGGATCCTCAATCCTGCGTAGCACTGCCTCTCCCTCTTCTTCGCGTCCCTTACTCATCAACCAGCGTGGCGTCTCAGGCAAAAAGAACATGCCGACGAACAATACAAGTGCAGGAAATACTCCTACCCATAGCATGGGTCGCCAACTTTCCAGATTGTTGTTGTCAGCAAGTGCATTATCGCTGAGGTAGGCTGCCAGAATACCAACTGTGATAAGAAGCTGGAACATGGATACCAGGGTTCCCCTGATTTTGGTGGGTGAGATTTCTGAGATATATAGTGGAACAGCAAAGGATGAAACACCAATGGCCAGACCCAGGTAGAAACGGGAAATCATCAATTGTGTAACAGTGGGTGCAAAACCGGTCCAGACGGCTCCTGTGGCAAATACAAAAGCAGAAGCCAGGATCACTTTCTTCCGACCCAGCATATCGGTTATCTGTCCGGTGAACAGAGCTCCGACAACAGCACCGATAAGACCCAGGGCAGTTAGATTCTCGATCTGTGAATCTGTTAATTCGAAATAGTCCTGTAAAAACGGTATTGCACCGGAGATTACTCCCGTATCAAACCCGAAAAGAAGACCACCGGTTGCCGCAATACTGGCAATCACAATGACGACATTCTTGTTGTATTTACCCTTTGTGCTCATAGTACGAAATGTTTTCTTGATTATTTAGTTAGCTATCTATTTTTTGGAAAGTGGTAAATATAATTCTTTTCCACTAAGAAAATACTTGTCAGCCTTTTTTATACTCATTCTATTTATTTGAAGCCCTGATCATTGCTCTGGCAGAGTGCGCTTTGAAATATGTAGAATTTTCTTATATTGCATGTAAGGATGAATTATGTACTAATTCCCGTTCCGCATGAAAACGAAATACGAACTTGAGTATACCTTAAATACCTCCCCAAATTTCTTGTTTTCCAGGTTAAGTACTCCCGAAGGTCTTTCTGAATGGTTTGCTGATGATGTGAACCTGAAAAGAGGGAAATTCCACTTTATTTGGGAAGGTGCAGAACAGGAGGCTTCTGTGATACAAAAGAAGAGCAACAAATACATCCGCTTCCACTGGGAAGACGATGAAGACCAGGAACAGTATTTCGAGTTCAGGATACATACCGATGAATTAACTGGAGATGTGGCTCTTCTTATCACAGATTTCGCCGAAGAAGAGGAGAAGGACGATGCCATCGATCTGTGGGATACCCAGATCTCCGAATTGAAACAAGCCATAGGGCTCTGAGGCCTTCCCTAAGCCAAAATAAATTAACTTTGTCTTCGTTGAATTTGTAGCAAGAATTGGGAGAGGTGTGAAAAAGCTTCATCTACTGGTCATAAAGTCTTTTGTAGGTCCGTTCATACTGACATTCTTTTTTGTCATTTTTATACTTCTGATGCAGTTCCTCTGGAAGTATATTGATGACCTTATTGGGAAGGGTCTGGAAATGAGTGTGATTTCTGAGTTCCTTGTCTATACCAGTGCAAGCCTGGTTCCCATGGCCTTACCCCTTGCTGTACTACTTGCCAGCCTGATGACCTTCGGGAACCTGGCAGAGAACCTGGAACTATTGGCATTTAAATCTTCAGGCATATCCCTTGTAAGGATTATGGCTCCTGTTATGGTGATTTCTACTGCCATCGCCATTTGCGCATTCATGTTTGCAAACTTTGTAATGCCCGTAACCAACCTGAAAATGAGGTCCCTGCTCTATGATATCCAGCAGCAGCGACCCGAACTCACCATCAAACCGGGTGTATTTGACAATACCCTGGAGGGCTATTCCATCCGCATCGGATCCAGGGATAGCAAGACCAGTCTTTTAGAGGATATCCTGATATTTGACCATACCAAGAAACAGGGAAACACACGGGTGACCGTGGCCGATTCGGGCTATATGAAAATGTCGACCGACGAAAAGCATCTTCTGCTCACCCTTTACAACGGTCATACCTACGAGGAGATGCAGAAACAGAAAAAAGAGAAAAAACACATCAAGAGTTACCCGCATCAGAGGGAACATTTCGAAACTCAGGACTTGATCATTGAAATGACCGGATTCGGCCTCAACAGAAGCGATGAGAATCTCTTTCGGAATGCTTTCTCCATGCTTAACATTGGCCAGCTACACCATTTTGAGGATTCACTTCTCATGGATCTGGATACCGTTCTAAGTGTTTTCCACTCCACCATTGAAAATACCCTTGTGGACAAACCAAAGAAAATGCTCATCAAAAGAGCCCGGATTCTTCCCGATACTGTCAAAGCAGCCATGGACCCGGAGGAGATGATAGTTCTTCACCTTCATGTGGATACCCTGTTTGCTCAACTGAACAAACTGGAGCAACGACGCGCCATTACCCAGGCAATCACGTATGCACAAAGCAACAAAAGTATTACCAAATCCAATGTAGGAACTAACGAATGGAAAATCTCCAAGCTGCGAAGGTACCAAATTGAGATCCAGCGCAAATACACCCTCTCCCTGCTCTGCCTGATCTTCTTCTTTATCGGGGCTCCCCTGGGGGCCATTATCCGTAAAGGAGGGCTCGGAATGCCTGTAATTGTCAGTGTGTTGCTCTTCCTGATCTATTATGTGATCGCCATGACTGGAGAGAAGTTTGTGCGTGAAGATATCCTCCATCCATTCGCCGGTATGTGGATCTCAACGTTCATCCTGATTCCGGTCAGCGTCCTGCTTACCTACAAAGCAGCCAATGACTCCGTTATTATGAATGTTGAAACTTACTTTCTTTGGGCAAAAAATCTCTGGCAAAGATTACAAAAAATACAGAGGCGAAGATGAAGATCCTGATCCTGACCAATAAACTTCCTTACCCACCCAAGGATGGAGGTTCCATTGCCACGCTTAATATGATTACAGGTCTGCATGATGCCGGCAACCAGATCACTTGCCTGGCCCTGAATACAAATAAGCACCCTTTCCCGGTGAAAAACATTCCCCGTGAGTTGGGAGAGGCCATTCGATTTATTGGAGTAGATTGCAACAGCGCCATCAGACCACTTCATTTGCTTGGCAACCTGCTGTTCTCCAGAGAACCTTATATTGCACAACGATTTAATATCAAAGCATTCAGAACTGCATTGACCAAGCTCCTGCAGGAAGAAGCATTTGATATCATCCAGATGGAGGGCCCCTACCCCGGGCTCTACCTGGACCTGATCAGAAAAAAGAGCGATGCCAGGATATCCCTGCGTGCCCACAATGTGGAACATCTCATCTGGGAAAGAAAAGTGCTCAACGAAAAATCCCTTCTGAAAAGAAGTTACCTGACTAACATGGCCAAACGCCTGAAACGATATGAACTGGAGGTGGCTCAAAGGTCCGATGCCCTGATCCCCATCAGTGAATGGGATGCTTCCTATTTCAGAGAGCATGGTCTTCAAAAACCCTCGCTCATCATACCGGCAGGATTATACTTGGAAAACTACCCCCAAACTGAACTCCCGGATGGACCTTCCATCTTTTTTATCGGGGCTTTGGACTGGTTGCCCAACCAGGAGGGCCTCAGCTGGTTTTTATGTAATGTATTTGATCGATTGCTATCTGAACTACCTGAGCTCAGATTCCATGTGGCCGGAAGAAATGCTCCTGCCCATTTCGAGAAAATACTGAAGCACCCCAATATAAGCTACCATGGTGAGGTGGAAGATGCCCAGAGCTTTATTAAATCATATCGGGTAATGGTGGTCCCTCTCCTTACAGGAAGCGGTATCAGGGTAAAGATTCTTGAGGGTATGGCCCTGGGTAGGCCCGTGGTGACCACCACCCTGGGAATAGAGGGAATACCGGCCATAAATCGTCAAAACATTGTGGTGGAAGACGATCCCAACATATTTGGTGATCTGCTTATTAAATTGCTTGCTGATCCTCAGGAGCAGGAACGTATGCTTAACGAAGCACGCGATTTTGTTAGCAGGTATTTTGATACCTTTGAACTATCAAAGCGTTTAAGTCAGTTCTACAAAACAGAGGAATGATCACACTGCAACTAATATTCTGGATCTGCCTCTTTCTGGTGTTTTATTCCTATCTCCTGTTTCCCTTCATACTTAAGCTGCTCGCTAAAAATAGCAGCATTAAAGCCAGATCATATTCCCCGGAAGATCTGCCCATGATTTCGGTGCTGATTGCAGCACACAATGAAGAGAAAGTGATTGGTGAAAAAATCGCCTCTGTTCTAACAAGTGACTACCCGGATGATAAACTGGAGGTCCTGGTGGGTTCAGATGCATCCACGGACCATACCAACGTCATCTTACAACAAATAGAGGAGACGAATCCCTCTCTTCACCTCTTCCCAAATGAAGTAAGAAAAGGAAAACCAGGGATTATTAACCAGCTTGCGAGAGAGGCAAAAGGAGAGATCCTGGTAATTAGTGATGCCAATGTAATACTTGAGCGTAACACCCTTGTGGAACTGATACGATATTTTAAAGAGGAGCGTATTGGCCTGGTGGACTCATGCTTAGTCAGCACAGGGATCAAAAGAGGCGGAATATCCAGGCAGGAAAAATTCTATACCAGCCGTGAAGTCAGTATTAAACACCACGAAAGCGTGCTCTGGGAATCCATGATGGGCCCTTTTGGCGGATGCTATGCCCTCAGAAAATCACTTTTCAGACCCGTTCCCGATCATTTCCTGGTGGATGATTTCTTTATCAATATGTCGGTTCTTGAGCAGGGGGCTGGATGTATAAGCAACATCCTGGCAAGGGTAAGCGAAGATGTCTCCAATAATCCCCGGGAGGAGTTCCGGCGGAAAAAGCGGATCTCTGCAGGAAACTATCAAAATCTGTTCCGGTTTCGTTCCATGCTATTTAAAGGAAGCTTAGGAGTCGGATTCTGCTTTTTCTCTCATAAAGTTCTTCGATGGATTGTCCCCTTCCTGGTGATGATTACCCTAAGCTTGTCCACTATTCTGGGTATAAAATCACCCTTCTATCTGCTACTGGCTCTGCTGCAGTTCCTGGTGCTAAGCACGCCAGTAATTGTCCATATCCTCAGGGAAATTGGAATCCAAAGTATACCTTTGCGCTTTATTTCACATTTTGTTCTGATGAACATGGCCCTATTGGCCGGTTTTTTTAAATTTTCAGGAGGGATTAGAAACAATGTCTGGCAACCTACAAGCAGAAACCAGGATTAAACTCAACACCATTGAAGAGGCCCTGGAAGATATCAGGAACGGTAAAATTATTATCGTAGTTGATGATGAGGACAGGGAGAACGAAGGAGATTTTGTCTGCGCTGCAGAACTGGTCACTCCCGAAACCGTTAATTTTATGGCCACCAATGGCAAAGGGCTGAT
>DAOWFP010000130.1 GCA_030637895.1 Bacteroidota bacterium
CGCGAAGAACTGATGGAGGACCTGATCCGCGTTCTCCTCTACGGCATCCTGAAGAGGTAACAACCAATACTGATTTTCTCAGTTGTTGAATTAGCTGCCTATAATCTGTCATTTTTGACAGATTTCAGCAGCGTTATAATAACTGTGAAATACCCCCTGTTTGTTCCTATTCACCCTTTACCAGAGCTACCATCTTGTGATTGATCTCTGAGTTCTGATAAATCCCTTTAAATTGTTCAGCGCCAGGACCATAGGCAAATACAGGAATCAGCGTGGCCGAATGGTCACCTGAGGCAAATATAGGCTCAATTTCGGCATAATTCGTATAGCCGGGTTGGCCAGCTGCTGGTTTTTTTGGCCCCAGGGCTAAACCTCCGGTTTCGTGATCGGCGGTTACCACCACCAGGGTGTTTCCATCCTTTGCAGCAAAGTCCAGCGCGGCAGCAATGACCTTTTCAAAGTCGAGCATTTCACCTACCAGGTAATCGCCGTCGTTTGCGTGACCCGCCCAGTCTATCTGGGAACCCTCCACCATCAGAAAGAATCCTTCCTGATTTTGACTTAGGTGACTGATGGCCAGCATAGTTGCTTCAGGCAGAAAATCCCCTCTTCCCTCGATCATCTTAGGCATGGATCCTGCTTGGGGCAAAAACCCATATTTCTGATCAGCACTCAGCGTGCCTGGAGCCGGGAGGCCCGTGGTATCGATGGTAAAACCTTTTTCAGCAGCGTGAGATAGCAGGTCTGTACTATCAGACCGCCTGTTAAATTTGTCACGTCCACCACCTGCAAAAAAATCAATCTCAGAATCGAGCAACTGGACGACGATCTCCTCTTCCATGTAGCGTTGTTCCACATGGGCATAGAAAGAGGCAGGTGTTGCATGGGAAATGGTGGAAGTGGCCACCACACCCGTGCTCCAACCCATGGAGGCCAGCAGTTCAGCAATATTCTGAAGACTGGCTTTGGTGGTATCAACACCAATGGCTCCGTTGTAAGTCTTGGTGCCGGTTGCCATTGCGGTACCGCTGGCTGCAGAATCGGTCACCTTTTGTAGGGCCGAAGAGGTTTGCTGTAAGCCAATTTCTTGAAAGCGCTTAAAAACAGAAGGCTGATCGCCAAAATAGAACCCGGTGGAGACCGCAGAGAGTCCCATTCCATCACCAATTAAAAATATGATATTGCCTGGTTTTTTAGGTTCGGAATCTGGCTGGTCAGAGGCAGTGCAGCCCAATGTTACAAAGGCTACTAATAGGAGAAAAATATTTTTCATTGTCATTGATGTTTTTAATAAACCCCAAAGTAAACAAATCTAAGCAAGCTTTGGTTTAATTTTCTGTATGCAAATTGCTTTTCAACCAGGCCGGCCTGTCTGTGGTGACGGCACTTACTCCCAGCTGTTGCATCTTTTTGGCAATCTCCGGATCATTGACAGTCCAGCACCAAACACCCAATCCGGATGCCTTGCACCGCTCCATCAGTTCCTCATCAATGATATTATACCTCAGGTCCACTCCATCAAGACCACTCTCAACAACAGCATCAAAGTGCTTGTTAATGTCCGATTTAAATGAGGAGAGATAGTAGCAGGGAACCTCCGGGTAGAGCGCCTTTGCCTGCTTAATAGTTTCAAAGTCGAAGGCAATAAAACTGATTTTGCCATGCTTCCAGTGCTGAGCAATCACCTCCCTCAGGTAGGGAAGAATCTCCGGTCCGGTTTTGATTTCAATGACCAGTATGCGGTCTTCGGGAATGGCGGCCAGCACATCTGCCAGCAGGGGAATGGTTTCATTGCTATACTCCGGACGGTTGGTCTCCCGCGAAATAACCACAAGGGGCTTCAGTTCTTCCCAGGTGGCTTCCTCTACGTTTAAGTTTTGGCCGGTAAGCTTTTTTGTATTCTTATCATGAAAAAGAACCACCTTTTTATCGGCAGTCAGCATCACATCGCATTCTGCCCCATGGGCTCCCAGTTCCCAGGCGAGTTGGATGGCGGCCAGGGTATTTTCCGGGGCCAGATAAGAGGCTCCGCGATGACCCACATAATGGAACGGTACTGCTGTACCAGCATTCTGAGCTTTTACGAGTGGTGTTTGAAGCATTATAAAGACAACAATTAGCAAGGTTCTCATATCTATCTTATTTTTGTATTCAATATAACACTTTCACGCTATGCAAATAAATATCTTCAAGCGTTTTCGGAAATTTCTTCGCACCACCCTCATTGGGGGTGTGGTAGCCCTTGCCCCACTAACATTGATTGTCCTGTTGTTCAGATGGGTGATCAATCTGATTGGCCGAACCCTCACTCCATTGGTGGATTCGATTTTGCAAAATCCGGACCCCAATCCCTACTTTAAATTTGCCATCTACCTGCTTTCCGTTATTGCCATATTGATCTTCTTTTTTATCATCGGATTAATTATCCGTACCAGATTATCCAGGTTCCTGAACAGGGCGGAGGATCGCTATCTTCTGAAAATACCCGGATATAAGATTGCAAAAGAGACCGTGCAGCAGTTCTTTGGCAAGAATCGCTCTTTTTTCAAGGAGGTAGTTTTGGTGGATATCTTTAATACGGGGGCATTGATGACCGGATTTATCACCGATGATCAGGGCGATATCATATCCGTATTTGTCCCCACGGGACCAAATCCAACTTCGGGGAATATCTATCATCTGCAGAAAGAGCGGGTAACCAGGACCAAAGCGCCTGTAGATGTTGGAAT
The DNA here is from genome assembly GCA_030637895.1 of Bacteroidota bacterium. Taxonomy (GTDB): domain Bacteria; phylum Bacteroidota; class Bacteroidia; order Bacteroidales. The sequence continues at coordinate 2,730 of DAOWFP010000130.1, forward strand.
GAAAACGATTATCAGCTGTGGAGCTGGTTCAGCAGAGGTGTTTGCGTCAGCGGTAATTAAGTAGCTTCGTTTTTACTCTCCACATGCCTGAAGAACCTTCGCTGGTTAAACAGGATAATGGCTACGGCCACAGAGATGCTGGAATCGGCAATATTAAATACAGGTCTGAAGAAGATGAAACTGGATCCTCCTCGAAACCACTGGGGATAAGATCCTTTGATAAGGGGAAAATAAAACATATCAACCACCTTGCCCTGCATCAGCGGAGCATACCCACCACCTTCAGGGAACATGGCGGCGGTTTGTACCGGGCTGCTGCTGCCGAAAATTAATCCGAAGAAAACGGAATCAATAATATTTCCAAGGGCTCCTGCCATAATCATGGAGAGAGATATAATCAGACCGGTATGCGCTTTGATACGGATCAGATGTCGCAGATAAAATCCAATTGCTACCACAGCAAGTATCCGGAAAGAGGTAAGCAGAATTTTGCCGAGACTTCCAGGCAGAGCCATACCGAAGGCCATTCCATTGTTCTCAACGAAATGCAGAATTCCCCAATTGCCCAGAAAAGGGATCTGCTGATACAGGGTCATGTGGGTTTTAACCAGAATCTTCAAGACCTGGTCGGCCACAAGAATCAGCAGGATAATCAGTATGGATTTCCTGGCGATGGACATAAGTTTTTTTGTAGGATCTTAATGATTTATTGTCTTGATTTTGCCTCTATACTGAGCGTGGCATGGGGTACTGCACGCAGGCGCTCTTTGGAAATCAGCTTACCTGTTTCCCTGCAGATTCCATAAGTTTTGTTTTCGATGCGCACAAGGGCTCCCTGAAGGTGTTGAATAAATTTTGCCTGCCGTGTAGCCAGTCTTCCAGCTTCCTCCTTGGAGAGGGTAGCTGCACCTTCTTCCAATACTTTAAAGGTGGGTGAAGTATCCTGTGTATCGTTACTTTCGCTCTGGGTAATGGCAGATTTCAATATTTCATAGTCTTCCCTGGCCTGATCAAGCTTATCCTGGATGATCTGCTTGAACTCCTGCAGCTCCGCATCGTTATATCTGTTCTTCTCAGCCATGATGATCTCTTCTTTAGTTTGTTAAATATACAATATTTTAACGATTCACAATCTAGTTTTATAACCTGGTCACACGGATATTTATGTATATATCATCGTCAATATCAATGCGCTTACTCCCACCATTCTCAAGGCGGTCTGTCAGGGATACTTTTTCCGCAAGGGTTTGTGAACCAATATATTTACCATGTGTTTCGACCGCAGAGCTGATCAGCTCATGCTTCTCAATTAACACCTCGATTTTATCGGTTACATCGAACCCGCTCTCTTTTCGTATGTTCTGAATCCGGTTGACCAATTCGCGGGCTATCCCCTCCTGTCGAAGTTCCTCTGTAATGCTAATATCGAGGGCAACTGTGATGGCTCCTTCGTTTGCCACCAGCCAGCCGGGAATATCCTCCGAGATAATCTCCACATCTTCAAGGCTAAGCTGAATCTGTTCTCCACCAATCTCAATATCGTAAGCCTGCGCTTTTTCAAATGCAGCAATCTGATCCTGATCCAGGCCGTTAATCGTCCCGCTTATCTCCTTCATTAGCTTTCCGAACCTGGGCCCCAGAGTTTTAAAATTGGGTTTGATTCGCTTGACCAGGATGCCGGAAGTATCGGTAATGTATTCAATCTCTTTCACATTAACCTCGTTGAGAACCAGCATTTTAACAGACTCCACCTGCTTCTGGATATTGGGATCGGAGACAGGAAGCATCATCCTGTTTAAAGGCTGGCGCACCTTGATATTCACCTTTCGGCGAAGGCCCAGTATCATGGATGAGAGCTTCTGTGCCACATCCATTTGTTTCTCCAGGTCAGAATCAATGAGCTTTTCATTGTGCTCCGGGAAGGAGCTAAGATGCACAGATTCTGCCTCATGTCGGCCAGTAACGCGGTTCAGGTCATTGAACAGTTTATCCATATAGAAAGGAGCCACCGGGGCTGCTAGCAAGGAGATGGTTTCCAGACAGGTATAAAGGGTCTGGTATGCGGCCCGCTTGTCGGTATCAAAAGCTCCACCCCAGTATCTTTTCCGATTCAGGCGTACATACCAGTTGCTCAGGTTTTCGATAACAAAATCCTGGATCAGCCGGGCAGCCCTGGTGGGCTCATAGTTTTCATACTCTGCCTTCACATCTTTGATCAGGGTATTGAGCAGGGAGATAATCCAACGGTCTATTTCGGGTCGCTCCTCAACCTTCACCTCTCCGGCCTCGTAGGTAAATCCGTCAACGTTGGCATAGAGAGAGAAGAAAGAGTAGGTATTATAAAGGGTTCCGAAAAATTTTCGTATTACCTCGTCCACTCCCGAGACATCAAATTTCAAATTATCCCAGGGTTGTGCATTGGTGATCATATACCAGCGCAGGGGATCAGATCCATATTTTTCAATGGATTTGAAGGGATCAACAGCGTTACCAAGACGCTTCGACATCTTGTTACCACTTTTATCCAAAACCAGTCCGTTGGAGATAATGTTTTTGAAGGAGACGCTATCGAAAAGCATGGTGGCGATAGCATGAAGCGTGAAGAACCACCCGCGTGTCTGATCAACCCCTTCGGCAATAAAATCGGCAGGAAAGAGCTGATCAAAATCGTCTTTGTGTTCAAAGGGATAGTGGTACTGCGCATAGGGCATGGAACCCGAATCGAACCACACATCGATCAACACCGGCTCGCGAAACATAGCTTGTCCGGATGCACTCACCAGGATCAGATCGTCCACAAAGGGTCGGTGCAGATCAAAAATATTGTAGTTTTCTTCTGAATTATCTCCCTCGGTAAAGCCGGCCAGTGGATTGGATGACATCTTACCTGCTTCAACAGATTTTTCAATCTCCAGTTTCAGCTCGGCTACCGACCCGATGCAAATTTGTTCTTTCCTATCCTCTGTAACCCATATAGGCAGAGGGGTTCCCCAGAAACGCGATCTACTTAGGTTCCAGTCAACCAGGTTCTCCAGCCATTTTCCAAAACGACCTGTACCGGTCGATTCGGGCTTCCAGTTGATGGTATTGTTCAACTCCATCATCCGCTCCTTCATGGCTGTTGTTCGTACAAACCAGCTATCCAGGGGATAGTAAAGGACTGGTTTATCGGTACGCCAGCAATGGGGGTAGTTGTGCACATGTTTTTCAATACGGAAGGCCTTGCTATCAAGCTTTAGCTGCACTGCGATATCCACATCAATGCTTGTATCCTTCTCTGTCTTGGTATCGTCGTATGCATTCTTTACATACTTTCCTTCAAAGGCGCTGTAGGTGTCCAGATTGATTCGCTCCTTCACAAAGGCAGGATCCAGATCCTTCAATCTGAAAAATCGACCCTTCCTGTCCACCAGCGGCTGCACAATACCATCCTTATCGAGCACGGTAAGGGCTGAAATATCATTGGCCATGGCCACCCTGAAGTCATCTGCCCCAAAGGTGGGAGCCGTGTGCACAATTCCGGTTCCATCCTCGGTGGTCACAAAGTCGCCCGTTAGCACCTTAAAAGCTAAGCCCTCGGGGCGCACCCAGTCAAGCAACTGTTCATAGCTTAAGCCCTCCAGCTCACGACCTAATACGGTTTTTACATGCTTATAGGGAACTAGTTTGTTGCCCGCTTCATAGGCATCCAGGTCTAAACCGGCATCTTTTTCAGCGAAGTATTTACCCATTAACTCCTTGGCCACAACTACGGTAATTGGTATTCCGGTATAGGGATTGAAAGTCCGCACCAGTGCATATTCAATTTTTGCCCCAACTGAAAGGGCAGTATTGGAAGGCAGGGTCCATGGTGTGGTGGTCCAGGCCATGATATAAAGATCTGTATCGATGGCCTCAAACAGGGGGGCCGAACGCTCGTCCCGCACGACTTTAAACTGTGCTACAACAGTGGTATCCTTTACATCTCTGTAGCAGCCCGGCTGGTTCAACTCATGCGTACTGAGTCCGGTGCCGGCTGCTGGAGAGAAGGGCTGGATGGAGTAACCTTTGTACAACAGCTCCTTTTTGTGAAGCTCACTCAGCAGATACCATACGGTTTCGATGTATTTGTTGTCGTAGGTGATATAAGGATCATCCATATCGATCCAGTAGCCCATCGATTCGGTGAGCTCTTCCCACATGCTGGTGTATTTCATTACATCCTTGCGGCAGGCAGCATTGAACTCCTCAATGGAAATTTTTGTTCCGATATCTTCCTTGGTGATACCCTTTGCACTTTCAACGGCCAGTTCAACGGGCAGACCGTGGGTGTCCCAGCCTGCTTTGCGCTTCACAAGGTAACCCTGCTGAGTTTTGTAGCGGCAAAAAATATCTTTGATGGTTCGGGCCATCACATGATGGATACCCGGAATCCCGTTGGCCGAAGGGGGCCCTTCATTAAAGACGAAGGTCGGCTGACCTTTGCGCGTGTCAACAGATTTTTCGAAGATGCCTTGCTCTTTCCAGAACGCATTAATCTCCTTGTTGATTTCTGAAAGGTCAAACTTCTTATATTCAGGAAATTTCATACTCATCAAATCACCTCCGTTTGCGGGAAATATTAAAATTGCACAAAGATAGACGAGCAGGATGTATTATGCAAGGGCTCAGGAAAAAACCGTATTGAAGCCTTATCAGCGGGCAAGCTTCACCATCTTTGCATAAGCGGGACTCTTTCCAGCTCCCCTGCGGGTGAGGATATGAATCCCTTCGGGAAGCTCCGACAGGTCAATTTGCCCTACGAATGGTTCTACACTACTTGTAAAGATTTCCATGCCTGCAAGATTGCTTACCGAGAGTTGGGATTCACTTTCCCAGGGCTCCAGATATACCACATCCACAAAAGGATTGGGGTATAGCTGCATGGAACTATACTCCAGATCATAACCGGGAACAGAGGCGGTGATGTCGGGTTGAGTCAGACTTACGCTTGTATAAATATTAAAGGCACCAGGTTCCAGAGGAAGTTGCATATGCAGATCACTTACCTCCAGGCTGTCTCCGGAGAAATAGTCATACCACCATCCGGTTTGGCTAAAGGAGGCTTCCATGGACAGCTGAGCTACACCAAAGTTTCCGATGATGCGCACATCCATGCTTTCATGGTTGATCTCGATGCGTTTGGCGGCCCCGGCAACGCTCAGGGTAAAATCGTCCGATCGGAAAGCTGGTTCATTTTTTTTCAGATCGATCAGGGCAGACCATAGCTGGTATACCCATCTGCGCATGCCTTTATCGTAATAGTCCCACCTGATGGGCTTATTACAGACCCGGCAGTCATAGTCAATGCTGTAATCATAGCCCAGTTCCCCGAATTGCCAAATCATTTTGGGTCCGGGTACCGTAAAGAAAAAGGCCCCGGCCAGGGACATTCTTTCCAGGGCCGTATTAAGATCCTGGATATTGTAAGATCCGGAGGATGCTCCAAACTCCAGGTTTTTAAACATTAGCCGCTCCTCGTCATGACTCTCCATGTAGCCCACCAGGTGAGGGTCGTCCCATCCCCGGGTCAGGTATGAGATATCGCTGAAGTCAGATTTATTACTGTCATGGTAAGCCATGGTGGCTTCGCTGTAGGTGCTGTTCATATTGCCCCACAGTAGCATGCCATAATCGGAGAGAACGCTTTCCTCTGCGTTAGCAGTCAAGTGTTCAAGAATCACATATGCTTCGCTGTTCACGCTCCAGATGCTATCGGCCATTCGTTTCAGAATAGCAATGCGGGAGGGATCGTAGTTCCATCCCTCGCCCGCTGTATTGGTAAAGCCTTTGGTAAAGTCGAAGCGAAAACCATCTACCCTGAACGAATCGAGCCAGTAAGCATTCACCCGGTCCACAAAATCTTTGGTGTCCTGACTTTCATGATCGAAATCATATCCCCAGGAGTATACGGGATTGGGAGAATCCACATTGTACCAGGGATTGTCGGCCGAAACCTTGCCATTTTCATAATACAGCTGTACCAGGGGAGACTGTCCATAAGAATGGTTCAGGACCATATCAATAATTACAGCAATGTTCCTTCCGTGACAGGAGTCGATAAAGACCTTCAGATCGTCGGCCGGACCGTAATATTTATCCACCGCAAAGTAGAAAGAGGGATTGTAGCCCCAACTTTCATTGCCTTC
>DAOWFP010000096.1 GCA_030637895.1 Bacteroidota bacterium
CTTTATAATGTAAATGCAGTTCGTACCAGCCATTATCCCAACGATCCACGCTGGTATGAGTTATGCGATCAGTATGGACTTTACGTGGTTGATGAAGCCAATATTGAATCACATGGAATGGGATACAGACCCGATCGTACGCTGGGGAACAATCCCATCTTTCTTAAGTCGCACCTCGACCGTACTATCCGCATGGTGGAACGGGACAAGAACCATCCTTCAGTGATTATCTGGTCTCTGGGTAATGAGGCGGGTGACGGTGTCTGTTTCGATGCCACGTATGACTGGATCTAACAGCGCGATCTGAGCCGGCCGGTTCAGTATGAGAGAGCCACAAGTGGCAGGAACACAGATATTTTTTGTCCCATGTACATGCGCATTCCGGATATGGTTAAATACGTAGAGAACCATCCCAACAAACCGTTGATCCAGTGTGAATATGTGCATGCCATGGGAAACAGCAACGGAAACTTCATGGATTACTGGGATGTGATTGAAAAATACGATCAGCTTCAGGGAGGTTTTATCTGGGACTGGGTGGACCAGGGCATTGCTCAGCAAACCGACGATGGTACCAAATACTGGGCATACGGGGGTGATTTTGAGCCTGAGGATGTGCATAACGATGGATCTTTCTGTCTCAATGGAATGGTTTTTCCCGATCGGACCATCCACCCCTCAATCTTCGAGATGAAACGGGCCTATCAGTATGTGGATTTTGAAGCGGTGCCCTACAGCCATGGAGTAGTTAAAGTGATTAACAGGCACGATTTTATCAGTTTAAAAGGTTTTGACCTGAAGTGGGAGCTGATGGAAGAGGGCAGGCTTGTAGAATCGGGTGTGATTGAATCACCTGAAGTGGGGCCTGCTGGCTCTGCATATATTGACCTGGGATTAAGCGGTGGAGTGGAAGATCCTTCCAAAGAATATTTTCTTAACCTGACTGTTCTAACCAGGGAGGCTGCTCCCATGGTGCCTGCCGGACACGAGGTAGCGGGTGATCAGTTTGCCATGAATCCGGGTGCAGCTAAGAGCATCTGTACTGAAGCGTTTGCAAAAAATGGAACAGGGGAGGTTTCAGTGGTGGAGACCAAGACTCTGATAACTGTTCAGGTTCCGGCTGGAGAAATCCACTTTGACCGGGCCACCGGACAGATGACCTCCTATGTGATGAATGGAGTTCAGCTACTCTCGGAAGGACCAACACCCAATTTCTGGAGGGCGCTTATTGAGAACGATTTCGGAAACAGATTGGATTCACGTTCCGCCATGTGGAAGACCTTTGGCAAAGAACTTACCTTGCAGACACTTGTCCCGGCCCAGCTTGATAGTATGGTGGTGCTGGTGGCTGAGTATATCCATCCCGATAATAGTTCCAATTATAAGGTGGCATACCATTGCAATTCTGTTGGAGAAGTATTGGTTAGTGTGGAATTTACGCCCTCAGCTGATAATTTCCCCGGAGTTCCCAGGTTTGGGATGAGCATGGTGGCTCCAAAAGGTTTTGAGAAGCTGGAGTATTTTGGCAGGGGTCCGCATGAAAACTATATCGATCGCAAGCACTCCGCACATGTTGGGCTTTACAGCAGCAGTGTGGATGAGCAGTACGTTCCATATATTACCACTGGAGAGAATGGAAACAAAACTGATGTTCGCTGGCTGACCCTGTCCGATGGGAACGGGAACGGTATCAGGATCACCGGATCACCGACCATAGACTTTTCTGCACTTCACTTCTCTCAGGATCAGCTGGACAGGGAGGAACGAGACGGAGCCCATACCTTTGATCTGGAGAGATCGGAACAGGTCTTTCTGAATGTGGACTGGAAACAGATGGGTGTGGGGGGTGATAACTCCTGGGGAGCCCGTACCCATGCAGAATATTTGATTCGGGCAGAGCCCATGAAGTACTCTTATGTGATTTCACCACTTTTCAATGAGTAATAACTCGTCAAAAACAGAGATACACAGCATATACGTTTTGTCATAGCTATGTGATTAAAGAAGAATATATTTGAGTTTTATCACCCCAACCCCATCTGTAAATGAAATCTTATTGGCACCCTCGACAATTGCTTATTCATAAAGCACTTTGCACTTTAATTGTATTGCTTATCCCGCTGGTCACAATGGCCCAGTTTAAGGAGAGCTACACTGTACTAGATTCTTTATTGATTTACCAGTTTAGCGCAGACTCAGATTCAACAGTGAGTTCCAGATCGATCTATGAAACCAATGAACATGGATTAAGCACTGCCTACACTGAATATAGAATTGACCAGCTTAGCTCAGACTGGTATCCTGATCGTAGAAAGGAATATGGAATTGATCCCTTTGGAAGAACCGATAGCATGAAAGAAATAAGAAGCAATTCGAGTACACACGAATTGGAGAACTACTCGCTTGTGGCCTATGGGTTCAATGAGCGCGACCTGATTACCTCTGGTTCATATTATCGTTGGGAGTCTGAAAACAATTCGTGGTATGGGACAGAGAAGATGTGTTTCGAATTTGACCCTTATGGGGGATTGATATCCGATAGCCGTTATACCTGGGGTATGCAGTCTGGTGAATGGCATGAGCAAGGCAGGAAAACCTGGATCAGGGATGCTGATGGCCTCATTCTTGAGGAAGTGAATTACATTTGGGGAGTTGCAATTGATGACTGGTTGCAGGGAGATAAGGTTGAGTATTTCTATGATGAGTATAGGCTGGACACGCTCAGGAAGGAGTATGGCTGGGATGATATTAATAAGGAATGGTGGATCAGGGGTATAGCCCGATCTGAAAGGGATTTCGATAACGAGGGACGGGTGATTGAAAAGCGCATGTTTTATTATGATCCTATAATGGATAGGTGGTCAACTACAGGGAAGAACCTTTTTGAGTATGCCCTAGAAGGCGATACAATCTTTGAAGAGTCTTTCTTCTGGGATGGTGAAAACTGGGAGCCGGCAGCAAAACAGAACAGGGTATTTGATGATGAAAAACGTCTTCTTTACTTTGAGAATTACTCATGGGACGAAATGGCAGGAATATATAAGGGTTACAGCAAATTTTCGCGTAGGTACAACCAAGCAGGACAGCTCACTTATGATGAGACATATCGCTGGGACTGGCAAACCGAGGCCTGGGCAGGATCATATATACAGGAATATGAGTTTAATCAGGAAGGGAAAAAGCTCAGCCAGAAGAGTTATGTATGGGATATGGACCTGGATGACTGGACCCGTAATTATGGATTTTACTATTATTATTCTCAGCTTAGTGCCCTGGAGGCACCCCAGATCTCGGTAACAACTGATTCGGTCGTCAGGGGAGTCCCTATTGAACTCATATGCAGTCAGGATGCCAGGATTTATCTGGTTCCGGAGGGGACAGATCCCGGGGACGATCTTGGCCTGCTTCAATTGGGTCAGAACGATTTGATTGGAATGACACCTGGAGAGATTTCATCTTCAGCAATTAGTGAGGACGGATTATATTTCCTGTATGCCGTGAATCATTCAGGCATTGTTTCCCTGGCTTCGAGGGTTTGGATCACCTTGCCGGCAGTAAAAGTTCCTGAACAAAAGATGAGCAGGGTGAAGATCTACCCCACACTTGTGGAAAACGAGCTTTATATTGAATCAGACAGACTTCATGTTGACATTGTTTTTTATGATATGCAGGGAAGAGTGCTCAAGCGCGTAAAGATGTATGAGCAGAGGATACTTGTTAATCTTTCTGACCTGGCTCCTGGCACTTACTTTGTGATTCCAGAACTCATCAATGAGGAGGCAGTAATGATAATTAAGCAATAGTCCGCTGCAGCCCGGATACTGTAGACTTTTTATTTTTATCCTTAACTTAGAAGAATGCAAAGACGCGATTTTATCAGAACAGGAGCTGTACTTGGAGCAGCTTCTGCAATGCCTTTCCCCGCTTTTGGGAAAGCAAGCAATGAGAAGGCCCGCATCGGCTTTATTGGAGTCGGTCTGCGGGGCAGGAACCACTTGAATAACCTCCTGATGAGGGACGATGTGATTGTCCCGGCCATCTGTGATCTGGATCCCGATGCCCTGGAAAAAGCACAGACCATGATCAGTAAAAGTAAACATCAGAAAGCTGAAGAGTACAGTGGCGATAAATATGCCTATCGCGATATGCTTCAGCGCAGCGACATTGATGGGGTTATAATTGCTACCCCCTGGCTCTGGCATACCCGTATGTCGGTCGATACCATGCGTGCCGGAAAGTATGCAGGTGTAGAGGTATCAGCAGCCAATACGCTGGAAGAATGCTGGGATCTGGTCAACACTTACGAAGAGACTGGCGTGCCGGTTATGATTCTGGAGAATGTATGTTACCGGAGGGATGTTATGGCTGTGTTGCAAATGGTCAGGGAAGGGCTGTTTGGAGATTTGCTCCATGCGCGGTGCGGCTATCAGCACGATTTACGTGGTGTGAAATTCAATGATGGTAAAAGTGCTTACGGCCCGGGAGTGGAGTTTGGAGAGAAGGGAATCTCTGAGTCAGCCTGGCGTACCGAGCACTCGCTTCACAGGAACGGCGACGTCTATCCCACCCATGGGGTCGGCCCCATCGCCACCATGTTCGATATCAATAGAGGAAACAGATTCTCGACCTTAACCTCCAGCGCGACCAAGGCTGTAGGTCTGAACCGTTATATTATGAATCATCCCGATGGTGGTCCTCATCATCCCAATGCCTCTCTGAAGTGGAAGCAGGGCGATGTGATCACATCCACCATTGAGACTTCTAACGGAGAGACCATAATTGTCACGCACGATTGCAATTCGCCCCGTCCATACTCATTGGGATTTCGGGTGCAGGGCTCAGCCGGTCTCACCGAATTTGACTACCATACAAAGCGCATGTTTGTGGAAGATGTAAGCCCGGCTCACAATTGGGAGGAGATGGATGCTTACCTGGAGAAGTACGACCATCCTCTCTGGCTAAAGCATGGAGCCTATGCCGAAGGAAGCGGGCATGGAGGTATGGATTTTTTTGTTGACAATGCCTTTGTGGAGATAGTAAAAAGGAAGCTTGAGGCTCCCCTGGATGCCTATGATGCAGCTGCCTGGAGTGCCATCACCCCACTGTCTGAACTCTCCATAGAGAACAACGGAGATCCCCAGGATTTCCCCGATTTCACACGTGGCCGCTGGATGAAGAGAAAGCCAGTATTTGCTTTGGGGGATGATTTTTAGCCCGCCTGAATGGGGCATTCAAGGCTTAATACTGCATTGCTGGCGATCATCTCCTGTTTGCTATGGTCCACTGCTTTTGCAGGAGTGAAGATAGGTCTTACTTATGCCACACCCCTTCAGTTTGCGGGCACCAGGTTTTTTATAGCAGGCTTGCTGGTATTTCCCCTGGCCTACAGGATTAATCCCCGATACTTCAGGATCGTCCGTGAAAACCTGAAACTGATCCTTTTGTTTGCCTTTCTGCAGACCTTCCTGCAGTACACCATGTTCTATACGGGCATCAATATGATTCCGGCTGCTGTGGCTGCCATTGTGATTGGTTCACAGCCGCTTTTTATTGCGTTGGTGGCCAATTTTATCATGCCAGGCGACCGGATGACCTTATCCAAAACGCTGGTGATGTTATTGGGAATTGCGGGCGTGGCCCTGGTTAGTTTTGGAAAAGATTCCCAGTCGGCCACCGGTCATATTGCTCTTGCTGGTATTTTTTTGATGCTTGGAATTAATATACTTTCTGGTTTTACAAATGTTCTGGTGGCAAGAGAAAAGGGCATGGTCCCGCCCCTGGTGATCAGCTCATCCTCCATGATACTTGGTGGGGCAGCTCTCTTTATATTCTCCATTCCATTGGAGGGCATTCATTTTGAAGCCAAACCACCCATATACTTTATTTCACTGGCCTGGTTGAGCCTGCTTTCGGCCATTGCTATTTCCATATGGATTATTTTGTTAAAAAGACCTGGGGCCAAGGTTTCTGACCTGAACCTCTGGAAATTCCTGATCCCTTTGTTTGGAGCACTATTTAGCTGGATCCTGTTGCCAGCAGAGCAACCACAAGCACTCACAAGTGCCGGGATGTTTATTATTACCCTTGCTCTTGTAATTTCGAACCTGCTTAAGCGGAAAAATCGTTCGATCATTCAAGAAAAAGCATAACTTTATCAGATCATTCTGCCATGAGAATTCAGACCGTTACATATCTGTTTGTCTTAGCTATATGTACGCTATCGAATCTTCATGCTCAACAGATGCCACTGGTAGAGAAGGGAGTCCTGGACCTGCGTGAGTATGACTTTAACACCAACGGGCCCGTAGAGGTAAAAGGGGAGTATGAATTCTACTGGAACCAGATGTTAAATCCCGCAATTAAAGGGGATAGCGGAGAGATGATTTATACTGAGGTTCCCGGTACATGGACCCTGCTAAGCAAAGAGCATCCCGAGGTAACACGCTATGGATTTGCCACCTACAGGCTGGTCATTCTAATGCCTGAACGAATTGATGAGCTGGCTTTCAGGATTTCAGATGTATTTTCGGCTTCGGGTTACTTTTTAAATGGAAAGGCAATTGACTACCTGGGGTTTCCTGGTGTTAACAAGTATCAGACAGTGATCAGGTACAGCCGGCCGATGATGATTGGTACGGTGAATAGCGAGGAAGTTGAGTTACTCATACGGGTCTCCAATTTCGATAACAGGTTAAGTGGCATCGTTGGCGGACTTACCCTGGGTAAAGTTGACCAGATGCAGGAATTGAGGTTAAAGGAGCTGTTAAGGGGACATTTCCTGATTGGCGCCTTCCTGATTATTGGCATCTATTTCTTAGGCCTCTACCTCATACGAACAGAGCATTATAGGCTTTATTTTTCCCTGCTCTGCTTCCTGATGGCATTACGTGTGGTGATGATAGATGAGATCCCGGTGATCGATACCTTAAATCTGAATGGGCTTACAGCGGCCAGGCTGGACTATCTCAATATTTACTTTTTTGCACCTTTCTTTGTGTTGATGATCCGTTCGATTTTTCCCATTGAATTTCCACAACTGATCTACCGGATTTCCATTTGGGTGTCTACTGTTTTCATTGTCATGGTTGTTGTATCTCCCATCAGCCTGTTTTCTCATTCCTTTCCCTATTTCTTTGCTTTTTTCATCCTGCTCAGCCTGGTCTTTCTTTATATAATTGTCCTGGCCTGGATTCGTGGGAGAAGTCATGCCCCCGCTTATACACTGGGCCTTCTGATATTGTTTATTGGTGCCCTCAATGACATGTTAAATGAGATTGAGGTGATAGAAACGTTATATGTAGTTCATTATACCATGTTTATTTACCTGCTGGTATATGCCTACATTTTTGCAGATAAAAGTAACTACCTGCAGAAGAAATCACAGAAGCTTGCCGAGGAGGTGAGCCAGGTAAAGAACCATCTTGAGGACCTGGTAGAGGAGCGTACCACCGAACTACAATCCATGTCGACCGAGTTAGAGCGACAAAAGAAAAAACTAGAATCTACCAATCGCAACCTGGTTGAGGCCATAAATGCCCGGAACAGGCTGTTTGCAATTATAGGTCACGATGTCAGAGCCCCCATTGGTTACAATCTGCAGGCCCTTGAGATGATTATCGATAATCCCGATCTCGATGAGAAGGAAAGGAATGAGCTCTTGAAGATGATGGCCAGCTCGTCGGAGGTCACCTACAATTTGCTGGATAATCTATTGGTATGGGGAAGGTCGCAGACCGGTAAGCTCAAGGCTACACCGGTACGGGTGAAGCTGAAGGATCTGATTGATGAGAGCCTTGAACTGATCAATATAGGGTTAAAGGAGAAGCATCTGAAAGTGGAGGTGTATGTTAGTGAGGCCCACTACGTTGAAGCGGACAGGGACCAGCTTTATATTGTGATCAGAAACCTGGTAAGCAATGCTATGAAGTTTACACCTGAGAAAGGAAGCATTTATATCTCCTCCAAGAAGGTAGATGGAGAGGTGGTGATCTCCATTCGCGATACAGGTATCGGTATCCCGGATGCCATAGTGAACAAATTACTTGATTCAGAATCACATGTTTCCACCAATGGTACCAGGGGTGAGAAGGGATCCGGACTGGGATTGAAAATTTGCCAGGAAATTGTTCAGACAAACAATGGCTGGATGCGTATCGAAAGCAGTTCCGGCGATGGTACCACCATCACCTTTGGAATCAAGACTTCAGTTTAGTCGCTGCACTAAACAAATTTCACTGCTGTTCCATAGACCAGGATCTCTGCAGCTCCCTGCATCACAGCACTTGTGGTATAGCGGATATTAACCACGGCATCGGCATTCAATTCTGCTGCTTCCTGCATCATTCTCTTGGTAGAAATGGCCCTGGCCTCGTTAAGCATTTCAGAGTAACCTCTGAGCTCTCCGCCCACAATAGATTTTAAAGCATTCCCAATATCCCGGCCCAGGTGTTTGGACTGGATCATTGAACCTTTTACAGTGGAGATCAGCTCATATTTCTGACCGGGAATGTTCTCGGTGTTGTAGAATGGGATCATCTTATCCATATTGCTTCAATTTTGTGTTTATTTTACTAAATTTATACACATGAGAGCCATCAGTGTCAAATCAGTTGAGGTCCTCGAGGAGGAGCTTCAGCTCCATGTGCACCACACCTTTGGAATGGAGCAGTATACCGATTATGTTTTTAAGACGGGGGGAGGTAAGAACTATTCTGCCACCATCGTTATGCAGTCGAGCGACTATGTAATCAGTCAGGTGAAAGAGGCCACCATCTCCTTTCCTGACCATGAATTTATTCTCGTAGACCTCGATACCGATTCCAATGCGTCCACCACTTACAGGTTCAAGGAAGGTGAGATCCTGGAGAAGAAGTTTAGTATTGGTTGAGGTCGTCTTTCTCTTCCTCATCGATCTCTTTGATGCGTTCGATATAGACGCTTATCAATGCAATGATAATTACCAGGGGAACGATCAGCAGGATCAGGGTCCAGAAGGTCCCCAGTCCTTCTTTGATAAATACGGTTACCAGGCTTCCTGCATAGACAATGATGAAGAAGATCACCAGGATCAATACCAGGGTGGGTCCGAAACGTTTATCCATTATCAGGAAATTTATTCTTTAGTTTTAATTTTTATTTTGGACGGCCTGAGTCCTTCAGAAGTTGCACTTACGACCAGGTCGCCCGGTTCGCTGCCTGCCTGGAGTATCAGGAGTTGCTTTCCTTTCCTTATCTCTTTAGAGCTGGAGCCGGATGCAGTATGATCCGCCAGATCGCCGTTGTCGATGACCCTGATCCTGCCCGAGCCTTCCAGCTGATAGTTTACCATGTGCTCGCTATGCGGGTTTAGCTCGCCCGCACTATCCACAACACTGGTGGTAATATGGACGATGCGCATATTGCTTCCCACCTGGCGACGGTCAGGATTCATGGCAAGGGCATAGGGAGCGAAGGATGAGTTGAGGGTGTCGGATACCTGCTGTTGCTCGCCACTTTCGTCTGTGTAGAAGGCATGGGCCACAAGTTCGCCGACTTCGTAGGGAACCCTTGCTTTGATCACACCATCGGAAAAGGCATCCCTGCTCAGGGAATGAATAAGTCTCTTATTAAGTTCGATCTCCACCCGTTTACAGTTGGTGAATACAACCACCTCTTTATCGGAATTATCATGCATGAAACTCCAGTGTTCCACAAGTGGTGCCCCTTCCCACTTGGTTTGCCAGCTGGTGAGATGGTTCAGCGAATCGGCAAACAGTGAATCCTTTACCGTTAGTTTTACCAGGGGGTCTTCCCTGTATTGTGAAGCAATATACCACGCATGGGGTTTAATAAAACCATTGGTTTCCATTAACCCGGTTTTCCATCCGCGCTTGGGCCATCCACCAGATTCACCCAGATAATCGATGCCAGCCCAGATAAACTGACCGGCCACAAACTCATCCATATCGTTCCAGGAGTTATCAGAATAGTCAATTACCTGATAATCCTCTTTTCTCTGGGTACCATAAGCTCTGGTTTCAGTAGCAATGAATACCAGGTCGGGATACTGGGAATGCCAGGTCCTGAAGGAGTCACTACGATAGTTGTACGATACAACTGGTGATACATGCATCAGGCTCGAGGGGACCTCGTACAAACCATCGTTGTCGCCGGGATGCAGGGCTGCGGTGACCATTCTGCTGGAATCGATCGACAGTACAAGCTCCTTTAACCTGCTGTACCAGGATATTCCATCAGCTGGAAGAATGAGTTGCTCCTGGGTTTCATTCCCCAGGCTCCAGAGGATTACCGATGGATGATTCCGGTCGCGCCTTATAAAATTACTTAGATCATTCTGCCAGCTTTCTTCCAGGCTCAGGTCCTCTGCGGCACCGTTCCAGGGCTGCTCCCATTTATCATACATTTCATCAATCACCAGGAAACCCATACGATCGCAAAGGTCAAGAACCTCCGGTGCATGCGGATTATGTGCCAGCCTCAGGGCATTGACTCCCAGTTCTTTCAATAGCTCGAACCTTCTTTTCCAGCTCTCCAGCGGAACGGCGGCCCCAAGTTCTCCACCATCGTGGTGTAAACAGACTCCCTTTAAGACCAACTTCTTTCCGTTTAGAACAAAACCCCTGTCAGGATCAAATTCAGCCGTCCGGATGCCGTGCTGAATGGTTACATGATCCAGCTTTTTGTTTCTGTCCATCAGGTAGCAATGCACAGTATACAGATCGGGCGACCCGGGTGACCATAAGAGGGGATCTTCAATGATGAAGGACTTGGTGGCCCGGCCGCTGCTTTCCCTTTCCAGATACTCACTACTTCTTCCATCGGCCACAAGGTTCCCATCTGGTCCTAAGATGTCGTACCAGACTTCGAAACGCTGGTTTTTCCTGCTGTTGTTTAAGAACTCAAGCGATATATCCAGGCTGGCCTGGCCCTGGCTGTCGATCACTGAACTTACAGCCTCTCCCCATACCTGTGTATGCAATGGGTTGGTAGCGATAAGCCTGACGTGTCTGTAGATCCCACCGCCCGAATACCAGCGATCCATTGGCAATTTGCTGCAATCGGTTCTAACGGCAATAACATTGAGAGTATCCTGTCGGACCAGTTCGCTAATATCATGATAGAAGCTGGAATATCCATAGGATTGCCTTCCAAGATGTGTCCCGTTGAAGAAGACATCCGCGTTCATCATAACACCTTCAAAGAGAAGATAGAACTGCTCTTTGTTGTTATATTCAGAAAGATCAATGGTTTTACGGTACCATCCAATTCCTCCCTGATAGAATCCACCCGCAGTCCCGGACGGATTATTCTGTTCTACCGTTTGTTCTATCATCCAGTCGTGCGGCAGAGACAGGAAGCGCCAATTTGAGTCGTTGTACCCGGGCAATGATGCACCGCTGGAATCGCCCATTGTGAACCTCCAGTTCAGATCAATGGTTGTGTCGATCCGGGGATGAATCTCCCTGGTCTGATAAATGAACCAGGTTGCCAGGACTATCACAAAGCCAAGTATGATCCAGTGAACTATCTTCATAGCTGACTTTCCGGATTTAGAAGATGCTCAAATCGATCAATAAACTTTCGGATAGTATCGGAGTGACCCGCCTTTAGCCTTCTGTTAACAGCCGGTTGGGAAATACCCAACAGCTGACTGATCTCCATCTGCTTTTTACCAGTCAGGTTCAGAAACATCGCTTCGGCTTGTTCATCAGACCAGTCATGAATCAGGATATCCATAAAACTGCAGCTTAGCGCGAACTCTTCATTCAAAGCTTTTACAGGGGATGTGATCGAAATCCGCTGATTTCGCTTCATTTCTCCGATACCACTTGAAGCCTTGCGAAAGGCAGTCCCATCCGATTCTCTCAAATGATCCTGTGCAAACTCTACCGGCCCGATCCCCTCACAAATTCTGAGATCTAGGCGCTCCGAAAGTTCCTTATAAGAGAGGAAGCGGAAGGCACTGAATAACATGATCACCGATCGCATGGAGTGTACAGGCGATTCGGAAAGCGCAAGAAATTCATCCATCCTGATGATCTCATATTTCAACTTGCTCTCCTCCGGTACCAGGCGGTTTACAGCCTGGAAGGAGGCCCTGATCAGATCCGGGATTTTGCTGAATTGTTCGTCAGAGACCCTGGCACCAGGGGCAAGTTCTCCTGCGATAACAGCATAATGTGCCTTATTCGTCATTCCAGATTAAATAAGTGATTAGTGAGTGATCAGGCTTTTATATTGTAAAATATTTAAAAGCCAAATTTATAATAATATACGCTTATAATACAAACAGGTTACGCATTGTTTGCATAATTCGGGAGCGGAGACGGGTTTACCTGATTATATAAACACATGAAGAACAGCTAGTTAAAATGAATTTATTTTCGATTTTAGATTCATTCTGAATAACTACCTAATGGGCCAATACACCGCATATTCAGGGGGATTAGTATTATTTTTGAGGGATTAGCTAGAAAAAATTACCTAAATACAAGAAGATGAGACGATTAATAAGCCTTTTAGCCATATCGGTACTATTTATTAACGGATCTGCCCAGGATCCTACAAGTTGGAGAGGTCCCAGTCGTGATGGACATTACCCCGAGACAGGATTACTGAAACAATGGCCCGCCGGTGGACCACAAATCCTTTGGTCATTTGAGGATCTGGGCCAGGGACACTCCTCCGCCATTGTGGATCAGGGAAAGGTCTATACCACAGGAATGAGTAACGACAAGGGTTACCTTTTTAAATTTGATCTCAGTGGAAAGCTGATATACAAAAAGGAGTATGGTCCTGAATTCACTGAGAGTTTCTATGGCACCCGGGGTACCCCTGCCATTGTTGGTGACAAAATCTACCTCTTAAGTGGCATGGGCAAATTGCACTGCTTCTACAATGAGACGGGCGATATTCTCTGGAGCAAGGATCTGTTTAAAGATTTTGGTGGTTCCAATATACAATGGGGAATGAATGAAACACCTGTGATTGATGGAGATATTATCTACATAACTCCGGGTGGTAAGAAGAACAATCTTGTGGCGCTGAACCGCCATTCGGGCGAATTGGTCTGGAGTACTCCTGGTACTGGAGAGCTTTCCGCATACTGTACCCCCCTGTTGTTTGAACATAATGGAAGAAAAATGCTGGCCACCCATTTCGAATCAAACCTGGTGGGATTTGATGCGGCAACAGGCGAGATGCTCTGGAAGCAAAACCAGCCAAACGAATGGTCAGTACATCCCAATACGCCCATCTACCACGAAGGAGGGATATTCTACTTAAGTGGTTATGGACAGGGTGGGGGCATGCTGGAGCTGTCTCCCGATGGAAACTCAGCCAAATTGCTTTGGACCCATAAAAAAATGGATAGCCGCATGGGAGCTGCCGTTCTGGTGGATGGTTACATCTATGGCTCTGGCGATAGCCGGGTATGGAGCTGCCTGGATTGGCAGACCGGCGAAGAGAAGTTCACATCCAAGGAAATTGGAATTGGTGTGGGAATCTATGCAGATGGTATGCTTTACTGCTACACCCAAAAGGGTGAACTTGCGCTGGTACAGCCGGATCCGTCAGGTTTTAATGTGGTCAGTCTTACCAAGGTGGCCAAGGGTTCGGAACAGCACTGGGCACATCCGGTCATTTACGATGGTGTACTCTATGTAAGGCACGGTAAGGCCCTGGTTGCCTATAAAGTAAAATAGACTGAAAAGATTGAAGGTATGAAATATAGTATATGGCCCTTGCTGGTATTAATACTGCTTTCCATTGGATTGGAGCTCAGGGCCCAGGAGGTGCAATGGCGCGGACCCAACAGGGATGGGATCTATCCGGACAACCAGCTTCTGGAGGAGTGGCCTGAAGATGGGCCCGAAGTGCTGTTCCTGACAAAAGGGATCGGCAGAGGATTTTCATCGGCGGTAGCGACCAGTGAGATGATCTATGTGACCGGGATAAAAGATTCCTATGAGTACCTGACGGCCATGGACCTGCAGGGCAATATTGTGTGGCAGAAATCAATTGGCCCATGCTGGGACCAGTCTTATCCCGAAACAAGAAGCACCCCTACAGTGGAGGATGACCGGGTATATGTATTGAGCGGGAAGGACCTCATGGTCTGCTTTCATGCAGCAACAGGTGAAGTGATCTGGAGTGTGGATATCCATGAGGAGTATGATTCGCGCTGGGATATGTTCGGAGTGTCTGAATCGGTCCTGCTGGTGGGGGACAAAGTAATTACAACCCCAGCCGGAGAATCCACCATGGCCATTGCTTTAGATAAAATGACCGGAAAGCTGGTATGGAAATCGAAACCCATCGGAGCAACCCGTTCCAATATGTCCCCTATCCTGATCGAGCACTGTGGAAAAGAGTATGTGATTGCATCCTCTCAGACCCATATGATAGGGGTGGATCCGGAAAATGGGAAGATCCTCTGGGATTACCATTACAATTTCCTGAGCGAAGCACATGAAAATACCACCATACTTGCCAACACTCCCATGTATAAGGACTCCTGTTTGTGGATCTCAAATGGCTGGGATGTACCCTCCATTATGCTGGAAATAGCCCCGGACGGACGCTCGGTTTCTACAAAATTCGAGGATCGCACCTTTGACAATCAGAACATGGGTGTTGTTCTGGTCGACGGTTTTCTTTATGGTTCCAATTATACCGATCGAAACGATGGCAAATGGCTTTGCATGAACTGGGATACCGGGGAGATCAAATGGATTGCAGATTTTCATACCAAGGGCCCCATTATTTATGCAGACGGGATGCTCTATTGCTATGAAGAAAAGAGGGGGAATATGGCCCTGGTGAAAGCCGATCCGGAAGCTTTTGAGGTCATCAGTACATTCAAGGTAAGCGAAGGTGCAGGTCCCCATTGGGCGCGGCCTACCATATTTAACCAGGTCTTATATGTGAGGCATGGAGAGGTTCTGGTGGCCTATAACATTAAACTTTAGTGACTATAACAGGTCAAATGAAAAATAGACTAAGGATTATGAAGAACTATATAAAGATTATTGCAGTAGTTGTTTTAATGATGCCGGCTTTATCAGGCATGGAACTTCACGCTCAGGATGGCCAGTGGCGGGGGGCCAACAGGGATGGGAAGTATCCCGATACAGGCTTATTGAAGATCTGGCCGGATAACGGTCCGGAACTGCTTATGAAAAAAGAGGGACTGGGCAATGGATATTCGTCCCCTTTGGTTGTGGAGGAGATGATCTATATCAGTGGCAAGAGGGGTGAGCTCGATGTGCTGACCAAGCTAGATATGGATGGGAACATCCTCTGGGAAACCTCATATGGATCTGCCTGGGATCGATCTTTTCCCGAAACCCGCAGCACTCCCACAATCGAAGATGGACGCATTTATATCATGGGTGGACTGGGCACTGTGGTTTGTATGGATACCGAGACTGGTGAGTTCATCTGGAAGGTGAATACGCACGAGGATTATAAAGGTGAATATCACCGCTGGGGGATGACCGAATCACTGCTGCTGACCGATAAAGCAGTGATATCCTCTCCAACAGGAGAGCAGACTGCTGTAGTGGCGCTGAATAAAAAGGATGGCTCCGTGCTATGGGAGTCAGAGCCCCAGGGGGGTGTCAGGTCTTACGTTTCACCTATGCTTATCGAGCATAATGGGACCAGGATGATTCTGATCACATCCAGTGAAGATTTTATGGCAGTGGATCCCGAAACCGGGGAGGTATTCTGGAAAATAGACCTGGTTACGGATTACGGTTTTGATGGGCGCAGGAACAATACCAATACCCCCCTCTATCATAATGGTGAGATCTTTACCACCTCTGGTTATGATGCGCAGGGAGTGATGATAAAGCTATCAGATGATGGCAAATCAGCTGAGGTTAAATGGCACAACGGAGCACTTGATGTGCATCACGGGGGACTGGTGCTATTGGATGGCTACCTCTATGGCGCCAATTGGATCAATAATGGAAACGGCAACTGGGTATGCCAGGAGTGGGATACCGGGAAAGTGATGTGGGAAGAAAAATGGTACAACAAGGGTTCCATCATCTATGCGGATGGATTGCTCTATATTTTTGAAGAGAAACAGGGGCATATTGGACTTCTAGAGCCATCGCCCCAGGGATTTAAACTGATCAATGAATTTCGGCTGGAAAGCAGGTCAGGACCCTACTGGGCACACATGAGCATCTCTGACAAAAAACTGTTTGTCAGGCACGGTGAGGTATTGTATGTTTACGATATTAGTAAATCTTAGCAGGCAGTGACTAGTAGTTAATAGTCAGGATGTTAGAGTGTTAGAAAGATAGAATGTCAGGAAGATAGGATGTTTAGGTTGAACAGGATAAATATGGTGACCGCCTTACTGGTCCTGGCCGGGGTGATCTCCCTGGGCTGGTGGTTGGCCAGGGACCCGGTTAGTGATTTTATCACATTGCAGCCAGGCCTTGACAACCGGGGTGAGGGCGCGGTGGTGGCCGATATAGATATCGGAGCATTTGGTGAGACTCTGGGCAGCCTGGAGACAACTCTGACGGAGACCTGGCCACGTTTTCGTGGAGAGCATTTCGATAACCTCAGTCGCTCCACTGTACCCTTAATTGAAAAATTTCCAGAAGGAGGACCAGTGGTGAAGTGGTCAGTGCCCCTGGGTGAGGGACATGCCGGTGCTGCTATCTATAAGGGAGTCGTTTACGTTATGGATTATGACGAGGATCAGCGGGCCGATCTTCTGAGGGCCTATGCACTTGAGACAGGTGAGGCACTTTGGGTACGGGGATATAAGATCAATCTGAAACGGAACCACGGCATGTCACGCACAGTACCTGCGGTCACAGAAGATTACATCCTGACCATTGGTCCGCGCAGCCATGTGATGTGTGTGAACCGGACCGACGGGGCATTTCTCTGGGGACTGAATGTTGAGATGGAGTATGGATCGGAGATTCCCCTCTGGTACACTGGTCAGTGTCCCCTGATCCATGATGGTAAAGCCATTATAGCCACCGGGGGTAGCGCATTGATGGTGGCCCTGGATATGGAGACAGGTGAGGTACTCTGGGAGACACCCAATACCCAAAACTGGCAGATGTCTCACTCTTCTGTCGTACCTTTTGAGTTTGGAGGAAGAAGCATGTATGTATATAGTGCCTTTGGTGGGGTGTTTGGCGTTGCAGCCGATGGTCCCGATGCCGGAACGGTACTCTGGGAAACAAGTGCATGGAACCACGAGGTAGTGGCACCTACACCAGTCTGCATGCCCGATGGGAAAGTTTACCTCACTGCCGGTTACGGGGCAGGGGCCATGGTACTGCAATTATCAGCATCCGTCGGCGTGTTTGGTGTGGAAGTATTGAGTGAATATACACCAAAAGAGGGACTGGCCTGTGAGCAGCAGACCCCGGTGGAGTTTAACGGACACTTGCTGGGAATCCTCCCCAAGGATGCAGGTCCGCTCCGGAACCAGCTGATTTGCGTTCATCCCGATAATTTTAATCAGGTGATCTGGTCGAGCGGACAGGACAAGCGCTTTGGATTGGGACCCTATATGATTGCCGATAACAAACTCTTTATCGTCAGTGACGATGCTACCCTGACTATTGTAAGGCCCAGCACCAGGGAGTACCTGGAGCTGGATAGTTACAGGGTTCTGGAAGGACATGACGCATGGGGTCCGCTGGCCATAGCCGACGGATACCTGGTGATGCGCGACTCCAAAACAATGGTCTGTCTGGATATGGCCGTGGAGCGGCAGTAAAACGAAGCATAAAGAAACAGCTTTATGAAGAAGCGAAGTTTGACAATAGTGGTGCTGGTGATCGTGGTGATTATTCTGGGAGTAATCATCGTGGATTTCCTTGGAAACCGCCCCGACC
>DAOWFP010000178.1 GCA_030637895.1 Bacteroidota bacterium
ATCCAGATCCCCGTAGAGGGTCATGGCAAGGGTGCGGGGGATGGGTGTGGCGGTCATCACCAACACGTGGGGGAGTACATCGGCTTTTTTCCAGAGCCGGGCCCGCTGAGCCACCCCAAAACGGTGTTGTTCATCGATCACTACCAGCCCCAGCCTCTTGAACTGAACAACATCTTCGATCACTGCATGGGTGCCAATGAGGATATGTACTGATCCGTCGAGCAGGCCCTCGTGGATGGGTACGCGGTCCGCCTTCTTCACAGATCCGGTGAGCAATTCAACTCGGACATCCATTCCATCCAGAAATTTGTTAATACTCTTGTAATGCTGCTGGGCCAGAATCTCCGTAGGAGCCATGATACAGGCCTGGAACCCATTGTCCTTGGCAATAAGCATAGACATCAGAGCCACAAGGGTTTTCCCGCTTCCCACATCGCCCTGCAGTAACCTGTTCATCTGTCGGCCCGAACCCATATCTCTGCGTATCTCCTTCATTACCTTTTTCTGGGCTCCAGTTAGTTCAAAGTGCAGGTGCTCCTTGTAAAAGGTGTTGAAGCTAAGGCCAACGGTTTCAAATATATTTCCCCGAAACCGCTTATTTCGTTCAGTCTTCCCCTGCAGAATATTGAGCTGGATATAGAACAGTTCTTCGAATTTGAGTCGGAGTTCCGCTTTTTTATACTGCTGACTTGCATCCGGAAAGTGAATCTGCCTCATGGCGGTGTCCAGGTTGACCAGGTTCAGTTTTTGCAAGAGCCAGGCTGGCAGGGTCTCTTCAAATTTTCTGGGCAGGCCTTTGATCAGGTTGGCCATCAGCTTGCTGATCGCCTTGGAAGTAAGGTAGTTGTCCTTTAATTTCTCTGTGGTGGAGTAGACCGCCTGGAGCTTGGAGCTGACCACATGTTTTTTTTCCGGATCCTCCAGTTCGGGGTGGACCACATTCAGTTTCCGCTGATAAACCGACGGTCTGCCAAAAACCACCAGCTCTTTTCCCACCGGGTAGTTTTCAGGAATCCACTTGGCCCCCCTGAACCAGACCAGCTCCAGGCGTCCGGTGCCATCGGTAAAATCAGCTACCAGTCGTTTTCCCCGTCCTTTGCCCACAGAAACGTAGCCCTGAATTTTTCCTTTGATCTGGATAAAGGGCAGATCGGAACCTACCTCAGATATTTTATAGAACTTGCTCCGGTCCACATAACGGTACGGATAGTAGGTTAACAGGTCGTCTATGGTGTTAATATTCAGTTCCTGCCTGAGCAGGTCGGCACGTTTGGGTCCCACACCCTGAAGAAATTGAATGTCCTGTTGAAGATATTGTTGCATGCGTGAAGCAATTTATGTAAAATTAGCCTATTGCAGAAACCTAAGTTATGTGCTGGCGAATCTTCAAATACATATCACACTTGTTTCATACCAGGCACCGGCATGGACACGGGATCCATTCCCCCTACCTGTTTGAGTTTGTGAACGGGGTTCTCTTCAATTCGCTTGGAACTGAAGTTCCCGGAGCGATTCTTAAGGAGCACCTGAAACTGCGTGCTGCTTATGCTTTTGTCAGGCGTTCATCGGTCTCACTAAAATATGGCTTCCTGCTGTACAGGATCTCAAGGTGGTTTCAAGCACAGATGATCATAGAACTGGGTACGGGAATGGGTATAAGCACCCTCTACCTCTCTTCCGGATCGCCGGAGACACCTTTACACTCCATTGAAGGAGACGGGGAGCGGGCTCACATGGCTTCCCAATTGATGAACAAGTGTTGCCCGGGACAGGTAAGCATACATTGCGGTGATATGGATGAGAAGCTGGAGGATGTAAGGCATCTGATCCCACCGCGCTATATGGCTTTTGTGGATGGCAACCACCACTATGCACCCACTGTGGCATATGTTCGCAAACTCGTGGAGAGGGCAGGGGATGAGTGCGTAATCGTGATGGATGATATCTACTGGTCAAGGGGAATGCACAGGGCCTGGAAAGAGGTGTGCTCCTGGCCGGAGGTGCGTGTGAGTATAGATCTGTTTCATATGGGAATCCTGCTCCTGAGAAAAGACCTTCATAAGCAAAAAATTAAAATTAAGTTTTAAACCTTTTATGAAATATATCTTCTTATTAATATGTATTTTCGTCTACAATTTATAAGAATATGGAAACAATTATCAGTCTGGATAAAATTGTCAAGAACTATTATATAGGTTCGATTACCGTTGAAGCGCTTCGTTCTGTAGATATTGATATCAAGACAAATGAGTATGTGGCCATCATGGGGCCATCGGGTTCGGGAAAATCTACTCTGATGAACCTGGTGGGAGCCCTTGATACACCCACAAGTGGTGAGTATATCCTGAATGGAACCGATGTGAGTAAGATGGACGATAACCGCCTGGCGGAGATCAGAAATCAGGAGATCGGGTTTATCTTCCAGACCTTTAACCTGCTACCCAGGTATACGGCACTGGAGAATGTGATGCTGCCCCTTATTTATGCGGGGATAGGCAAGTCGGAACGTGCCGAAAAAGCAAAACACACCCTTAAAGAAGTAGGATTGGAAGACCGCATGGATCACAAACCCAATGAGTTATCGGGCGGACAGAGACAGCGTGTGGCGGTAGCCCGGGCCCTGGTAAATAACCCATCCATTATTCTGGCCGACGAACCCACAGGAAACCTAGATTCGAAAACCTCGGTGGATATCATGAAGCTATTTGGTCAAATCCACGAGAGGGGAAATACAATTGTACTGGTGACCCATGAGGAGTCCATCTCCCGATATGCACACCGGATCATCCGCTTGCTGGACGGGGAGATCGATAAGATAGAGATCAATAAAAACCCTGACAAATAAAAAAATCAAATATTTATACCAAAGGAGGTGATAAGGGAAAGACTTCCCTTATTGGCGGCAGGCGTGTACCCAAGTACCACGCCCGCATCGAAGCCTATGGTACGGTAGACGAGCTGATGGCCCATACCACCATGTTGCGCGACCTGGTAAAGGATGGACAGATCCGGGACGAACTGCTTAGCATTCTGAATATTCAGATGGCTACCGCTTCGGTGCTGGCGGCCGATTGTGACGATTGTCCCCTGGAGATTCCAGTGGTGGGTGAGGAGCAGGTTTCCTTTCTGGAAAGAAAAATCGACGAAATGGATGCTGCCCTGGAACCCTTGACCTCCTTCCTTTTGCCGGGTGGAGACCAGGCCATATCACAGGCACACATTGCGCGGACTGTATGCAGGCGGACCGAGCGCTGCATCCTGAAGCTTGCTCAAGACGTTAATATTCAGGAAGATATCCTCCGTTTTTACAATCGGCTTTCAGATTATTTTTTCGTTCTTTCTCGTAAAATCGCACACCTTTCCGGAGTCAAACAAGAACCTTGGAGACCGGGGTTGTAGGAATTGATTTTTTTTTTTTATATTTGCGGCCTTTAAAGGAAGTAGTAATACAAATTAAGAATATAGATGTACTGGACCCTGGAATTAGCCTCAAAACTTGAAGATGCCCCGTGGCCTGCCACAAAGGACGAATTGATCGATTTTGCCATCAGATCAGGTGCTCCCATGGAAGTAATTGAAAACCTGCAGGAGATTGAGGATGAAGGGGATGTCTATGAGAGCATCGAAGATATCTGGCCCGATTACCCCAGCAAGGACGATTTCTTCTTTAATGAAGATGAGTATTGATCTACGGATCTCAGCCGCTCTATTTCCAGAAAAATATATCTTCCCAGCTCAAGGGACGCCAATCCGCCAACCACTTAAAATCACTTAAACGTGCCTCTTCGGCAGGAAACAATGAGAGGGGATAATAGGTTCCATCCGGTTGAGAGGTGTATACAACCCTGGAAATTTTATTCTCCTTCAAATAGATTGTCAAATCGGAACATACCGTTTTATTGGCTCCCACAATGAATCCCTGGTCGGTAGCATAATAGATGGTTTGTCCGTTTCCAGAAACGAAGATCCGGTCCAGCTTATTCTCTTCAAAATAGCCGGTCATCTCTTTGCCTCTCATCTGGTCAAAACTTACAGAATCTTTCTGGGAGGCGACGAAGGCGACGCCGTTTAGTTGCATTCGTTCCAGTTGCTGGTCCACCATAATAATCCTGATGTGACTGGCAGTCAGCTGGTTCTCATCCGACCAAATGACTGGTTCCCCAAAAAAATCAAAGGCACTGTCGGCCTCCACATATACCAGGGAATCGCACATGACCTGTAGATCGGCACGGAATATTTTCACTTTATAATAGGCCCTGAGGATTCTGCTCTGCTCCTCCTTATCCGGATTCTGCATGGTGCGCAGTGTATCGGCATGTACATACATGGTATCGGTTCCGTCTACTTGTATCATCAGGGCGCTGTCGGTGACCATGGCGGTCTCCTTGTCGCTGTAGTAGAGTGCATAATTTCCTTTCAGAATCATGTTCTGGGCCGTATCGATGAGCTCCACATTGGAGATGGCTCTTCCAAAGCCCTGTTCAGCATCATAATAGAGGGAATCTCCTTTCAAGATTTTTCCTGCCTCTTCCATATAGGCATTGTTGGTTACATAGGAGATATCCTGCTGCATATCGTACCAGCCGTTTTCACAATAGATATAGCGATCCTCGCCGGTGATCTCAGTGGGACCGCTGAAGTATGAGATCTCCTTCCTGGTATTGTACATCATACTGTCTGTATGGATAGTATAGTCGGGATTAACGATCACCACACTATCCATGAAATAGAAATCTTCCGAATGAAGTATAAAGCGCCCCCTGCCGCTTGTTAGCCGGTTATCATCCTGCGTGAGAATTCCCCCACCCATATAGTAAGCATAACCTGCTGCCCGGTTGTAATTGAGAGAATCGGTGAGCAGAGTAATGTCCTTGTTCACCAGCTCGACATTGTTCCTGACCCGGGCAAGTTTAGTGATGCCGTTATAGTGGGCCAGGTCCCCAGAGAGGGTGAGGGTATCGCCCTGTTGTACCCTTACATTGCTGAAAGCATCAACGGAAGATGTGCCGGGATAGAAATAGGCTGAATCACAGGTCATTATCACATCTTCGTGTTTCAGCCTTACATCGCCAATCAGCTTCCTGGCATCTTTCCCGATCTGCACATCAAAAGCTGTGAGATCGGCATTTAGGATCTCAAGCGTGGTGACATTCTGCCCTGAGGCCATTTGTAAAGAGAGCTGCATGCTCAGCATAAGCAGGCTTAGCCGGAAGAATTGCTTATGCTGACTTAGGATCATCTCTGGCTGGTCTGCTGGACTGAATCTTCGCAATTATCAAAGGTGAGATCTCTGCGGATGTAGGTGGATTTTTTCTTCTCTTCATACCATGCCTTCAAAACCTCGTTGTTTTTGTACATCAGCGCCATATCCTGAAGTAGCATGTAATCCTGCTTCAGGTTGGCACGATGCGGTTCTGTCCTCGTTTTCAGGTAGAGTAGCTTATAACAGAGCTTATGGTTATGATCGGTCGATTCGTAAGTCTCAGAGAGATCTTCAACCGCCATGTTCCGGATCATATAGTAATCTTTGGTAGGCAATTGATCCAGTTCGAATGTGGAGGCCTGGGTTTGCGGATTTATGAGCAATCCCCCATTCACACTTGTCTGGACGTCCTCAGAGTAGCGCTTGGCAGCCCAGTCAAATGAGAGCGAGTCGGCTTCGACCACAGCTTTCAGACTATCCAGTTTATGGATGGCCTTCTGCTTGGCATTGGCATCTGCTTTCGGATTCATCAGGATATGCCTGGTATTGGCCCGGTCGCCCCTGCGCTCTATCATCTGAATAATGTGGAAACCAAAGGAGCTCTCAACGATTTTGGATACCTGTCCGGGTTTCAGGGACCAGGCAGCATCGGCATATGCTTTATCCAGCTGAGATCTCATCATAAATCCAATTTCGCCCCTGCGGGCGGCTTCGGGAGCCTCTGAGTAGAGGATGGCCAAAGTTCCAAAATCTTCGCCCTCCTGGACACGTTTGCGCAGTTCAAGCAGCCTCTCTTTTAACTCATATACTGCCTCTTCGCTGTATTGGGGATAAGCAAGGATCTGTGCCAGTTCCACCTCCGTATTAATATAGGGAATGCTATCGGGATCCAAGGAACGGTAAAAGCTTTTCACATCGGAAGGTGTGGTGCTCACATCTGCTACGATGGTCCGCCTTACATCATCGGTAATCATCTGTTCCTGGATTGCTTCCCTGAGATCGTCCTTGATGTCGAAAATCGATTTACTGAAATAGTCCTCCATCTCCTCCTCACTCCCAAACTGGTCGATAAAATATTCCAGGCGCGATTCCATCTGCATCTCCACCATATCGGGACTTACCTCAACACTATCTATCTTGGCCTGGGTCATGAGAAGTTTCCGTTCAATAAAACTATTATAGATTTCGCAGCGAATTTCCGGACTAACATACCTGCCCGACATTTTCAACTGAAGATAATCCTGTTCTATATCGGACTGCAGGATATGAAAATCTCCCACAACCCCAATGACCCTGTCAATAACCAGCGGCTGGGCCACAGTGTTTAATGACAAAAGTGCTCCAAGCAATATATATGCAAATCTTTTTTTCATGTTCATTAAGGGTAAATTTCAAACTGGTTCCTGCTTACACCATCTAAATATACACGATGCTCCAGGTCCTTGATAAATTCAATCTTGCGCTTATTCAGGATAATATTAGTAATATCTTCTGTAACCATCTCCACGGGAGCCACTTCTCCTTCGGTCAGATGATCGCTTATATGCACCAGGTATCTGAACAGTGAATCGCTGTGTTCAATATTGCGATAGCTGTTGAGGTACCCTACGGGATTCGAAATCCTCCTGGGCAATTGTTCCCTGATTGAAGAGAAATCGACCCATGTATCATTGAAATCATTATACTTTTCTGCGTAGCTGATGCAATATTTCTCCATCTGGTCAAGATCCTCCTCGCGGTTGTTCCAGGACCAGCGCCGCAGTTGTTCCTGGTTCGGGGAGGAGAGGGGTACCTTGATAAACGTACCTTTGATCACATTCTGACTCAGCACGAAATTTTTGGAGTTTTCCTCGTAATAGGAGTTGATTTCGTGCTCGTTTACCAGGGTGTCCATCTTCTGTTGGAGAAGATTCTGACGGTAGGTATAAATCAGCAATGAGCGGTGGTACTCTTCAATCTGTGCCTTAAAATCCATTTGCTCCTCGGTCAGAGCCTCTTCTGCCCTGTGCTGCATCAACATATCCTTTACCCAGGTCTCCGTATAACGCTTGGCCAGCATCATGCTATCCTTCATGTTAGTACCCGAGGGTATGACCTTTTCCAGATCGGAAGGATAGAGGTAGTTCTCAAGTACCCGGGCCACTGGTTCTTCCAGGTCATCATTCATAAACAGGGAGCAGCCCTGTACCATGAATAAAAAGAGTGCCATAATAGAAATAATGTTCCTCATCCTTACGGTTTTATTTGCTTGAGCAACTC
This sequence comes from Bacteroidota bacterium, assembly GCA_030637895.1. Lineage (GTDB taxonomy): Bacteria > Bacteroidota > Bacteroidia > Bacteroidales. The sequence goes on from DAOWFP010000178.1 coordinate 7,463, forward strand.
CTGGTTGATGCTCACCGGATATTTCTCCTTCAGGGATTTCAACCATTCCGATTCCAGGTATTCCTGATAGTCTGAAGTGATCTGTCCGCGTGCTTCATCCAGTTTCTTTGCTTCGGGCGACCTAAGTCCCTTAACAATCACAAAGGTACTTATCCCGTCATTTTCAGTTACCGGGCCTGGTCCGCTTACACCATTCTGTGAATCAATCATCTCATTCTCACTCTTTTCAACCAGCTGGCGGGTCAGGGTGATACAGGGAACCGTATCGTTGTCGCAATATAAGGCATTTAGATCCTCCTGGTCAAGTTTACCCTTTCTAATCTTCTTGTGTGCACTGCGAATTCCCGACACATTGGCTCCTTCGCTGCATATGATTACAAAGGCATCCGTTCGCTCCTCCCACATATAATCTTTTCTGTGCTCCTTGTGAAATACCTCCAGTCCGGCTGTATCTGTTATGGCCATGGACCAGACCCGCTGATCCATGATATCGAAAAGCAGAATTCCGTCATGATACTCTTCATAAATGTACTTGAAATCCGGATATTTCTCGGGTAACCTTGCTTCTTC
>DAOWFP010000188.1 GCA_030637895.1 Bacteroidota bacterium
AAGATAGTGGTGAAGGAGATCAGGTTCGGACCCAATACAGATGAACATGACTACAGTTTTAAACTGAAGCATGCTCACAAATTTCTTGATGATGGTGCAAAGCTAAAAGCTTTTGTATTTTTCAAGGGAAGGTCCATATTGTATAAGGAGAAAGGTGAGATCCTGTTGTTAAAGCTCGCCCAGGACCTTGAAGAGGTTGGGAAAGTTGAACAGCTCCCCAAACTTGAAGGGAAAAGGATGACCATGTTTATGGCGCCTAAAGTAGTGAAAAAGAAATAGTTATATTATAGATAAAGATAGGAATAATGCCAAAAATGAAGACGAATCCGGGAGCAAAGAAGAGGTTCAAACTCACCGGAACCGGTAAAATCAAGAGGAAACATGCTTTCAAGAGTCATATTCTTACCAAAAAGTCAAAGAAGCGTAAGCGGAACCTGACCTATTTTGGACAAGTACATAAGGCTGATGAAAATAATATCAAGCGTCTGCTTGCTATGAAGTAAGAACTAACTTTTGATTAGAGGTAAACTAGTTTAAACCAGGATGTGGAGCCAGCAAGTGTCTAAACGACCGCCTTCATCCAAAAAGTGAAAAAGAAATGCCAAGAGTAAACAATGCTGTCGCAGCAAGACAGAAGAGAAAAAAAGTAATGAAGCAGACCAAAGGATACTTTGGTCGCAGAAAAAATGTCTGGACAGTCTCCAAGAATGCATATGAGAAAGGTCTCAGCTATGCATATCGCGATCGTCGCAAGAAGAAAGCCGAATTCAGGGCACTGTGGATTCAGAGGATTAATGCAGGTGCTCGTGAATACGACATGTCCTACTCAGAGTTTATGGGAAAATTGAGTAAAGCAGGTATTGAGATCAACCGCAAAGTACTTGCCGATCTCGCCATGAACGACCCACAGGCCTTTGAAGCCATTGTAAAGAAAGTTCAGTAAGTCCTTACAATATCTTATTTTAAAGCTGCTCCTGATTAAAGGAGCAGCTTTTTTTTTATCTTGTTCTGGTGAATTTTGCATTAATCGGATATGGGAAGATGGGCAGAACTATCGAGGCCCTTGGTAAAATGCAGGGGCACTCCTTCCCTGTAATCATTGATGTACATAATCGTGAGCAGTTGAGTTCAGACAAGCTGAAAGAGATTGACGCCGCCATCGAGTTCTCAACCCCCTCTGTGGCTCCCGAAAATATCAAAGACTGTATCAATATGGGCGTTCCGGTAGTAAGCGGTACCACCGGATGGAACGAAATGGTTCCTGAAGTAGAAGCCTATTGCAGGGAGAAAAACGGGGCCCTCTTTTATACCAGTAATTTCTCCGTTGGGGTCAATATCCTCTTTGCCCTGAACCGGAAGCTGGCTGAGATCATGGATCAGTTTCCTGAATACTCAGTCTCCATAAACGAAGTTCACCATGTTCACAAAAAAGATGCTCCCAGCGGTACCGCCATTAGCCTGGCCCAACAGATACTGGAGGTGAACAAGCAGCTCAGTAGCTGGAATTTGAAAGGGACTAATGACCCGCAAGGAGACAGTGCCGGTCAATTGCCCATTGAAGCAGTCAGGGAGGGTGAGGTCAAGGGGCAGCACAGCATTCATTATGAGTCAGTTCTGGATTCCATCACACTCAGTCATGATGCATTTACCAGGGATGCCTTTGCTGCAGGAGTATTGCTCGCCGCCAAATTTATAAAAGACAGGAAAGGCATTTTTGGAATGCAGGATCTTCTTAAATTATAAGACAATGGAGCGGGTTGTATGGAGGTACCTTGCCTTCTTCCTCTCGGGGCTCTTCTGGTCCATACTGGTTATTTGGATCGGCCTCATCTTCCTGCTTCCCCTCAACCTGATACTCTACGATATTTTTATTACCCGGAAGTTCGACTGGACCCTTCGGAGCTATGGACTACCAAAACACTTGCAAGCAACCCTCGAATGGTGCTCAGTCGTGCTACTTGCCCTGATCTGCTCCTTTACCATCAAAGTATTGTTTGTGGAGACATATAAGATCCCCACCCCATCTATGGAGGAGACCCTCCTGGCCGGAGACTATATCTTTGTGAGCAAACTGGCCTTTGGACCCAGGCTCCCCGAAACCCCACTGGCCATCCCCTTCTACCACAATACACTCCCTTCCGGAAAAAAATCATACTCCGAAAAACTTGAGATGCCACATAAGCGTCTGAAGGGCTTTTCCAGAGTGAAGCGAGGGGATATCATTGTCTTTAATTTCCCGGAGGGCGATAGCATGGTTGTCCAGTATCCCGGTCAGAATTACTACTCTCTCGTACGAAAGTATGGAAGGGACTATATTTTATCTGAGTTTGAGATCGTTACTCACCCGGTCGACAAAAGGGAGAATTACATTAAAAGGTGCATTGCCCTGCCTGGCGATACTCTGCTTATTTCCGAAGGAAAAGTAGAAGTGAATGGTGCTCTGAGGCCCGAACTGCCTCTTCAGAAGTTCAAATACTATGTCACCACCAGAGGGGAACCCCTGCCCGATCCACTGCTCGATTCGTTAAGAATCCTTAAATCCTCAGTTACATACAATCCGATCAACTCCCTGCACGTTTTATACCTGGCCAATGAGAATGTTGCATCATTGAGATCTTTTCCCCAGGTGAGAAGCATTAGCAGATATACGGAACCCACCCTCTCCTTCCAGAACCAGGAGATATTTCCCCACAACAAACATTACCGGTGGACAGGTGACAATTTTGGTCCCTTACTGATACCGGCCCGTGGAGATACCATCCAGATCGACCAGCTGAATCTTCCCATCTACCAGCGTATTATTGAAATTTATGAGCATAACGACCTGGCGGTAAGAGATGGAGTGATCCATATCAACGGAGAACCGTCCACTTCCTATGTCTTCCAGATGGATTACTACTTTGTGATGGGAGACAACCACCACAATTCGGCCGATTCCAGGTACTGGGGATTTGTCCCTGAGGACCACCTCCTTGGCAAGGCAGTTCTCGTCTGGTTCTCCATCAAACCCGACACCCCATTCATTGGTGGTTTAAGAAAAGAACGTATCTTTAGATCCATAAAATAAAAAGCATAATGAATCTCAGTAAATTATTGGAACACAAGTATTTCAGGTTCGGCATTGCCGTCTTTCTCTATATTCTTTTTGTGATCTGGCTTAAAAATTTCTGGTTCCTGCTCGGGATACCTGTGGTATATGATATCTATGTGAGTAAAAAGGTCAACTGGTCTTTCTGGAAAAGCAGGAAAAAAAAGAACAATGTGATAGTTGAGTGGCTCGATGCGCTAATTTTTGCTGTTGTTGCAGTATCGCTCATCAATATTTTCCTTTTTCAAAACTACAAAATCCCAACTCCCTCCATGGAAGGTAGTCTACTGGTTGGCGACCACCTCTATGTGAGTAAGACCGCATACGGACCCCGAACTCCCAACACACCCCTGGCAATTCCCTTCCTGCCCAATACTGTGCTGGGAGGAAATTCATACCTGGAATGGATTCAGCGCCCCTATAAAAGATTGAAAGGATTTAGTCCTGTTAAAAGAGACGATATCGTAGTCTTTAATTTCCCCGCTTCTGATACGGTGGCGCTGGAGAAATCGGACCATAAGCTTTATGCCAAGGGCAATTTTGACTATTACGACCTGGTACGCGACGAGTCGTACAACCTGATGCAGACAGATCAGGCCCGAAACAATCGCACACGCCCCATGGGTGTTTACGAAGATTATGTACGCAAGCAGATTGCTGAAAAATTTGATGTTGAAACCAGGCCGGTGGACCGGCGCGATAACTACATTAAACGATGCGTAGCCATTGCCGGTGAAACCCTGCAGGTGATCAACAATGAGGTGTATGTGAATGGGGAGAAGCAGAAAGCCTTTGAAGGGATCCAGCGCTGGTACAGGGTAAGAACCAATGGAACCCCCATCAATCCACGTTCCCTTGAACCCTATGGAATTGGAAGAGCCGCTGCAGATGTGAGGAACAATCCCAATTATACTTTTCCCACTACCATCGCTAATGCTGAAAAAATTCAGGTCCTTCCGGGTATCGTAAGTGTTGAGCCTGTCAACCTGTATACCGAGGGACAGTATGACCGGGATATCTTTCCACACGATGAGCGCTACTCCTGGAACCTGGAGTATTTTGGCCCATTGACCATTCCTAAGAAAGGAGAATCCGTTGCTATTAATATGGAGACCCTGCCTCTTTACAGGAGGATCATAGAAGCTTACGAGGGCAATGACGTGGAGATTAAAGGCCAGCAGGTGTACATTAACGGCACCTTAGCTTCCTCCTATACCTTTAAGATGAACTACTACTTTATGATGGGTGACAACCGCCACAGTTCGGCCGACTCCAGGTTCTGGGGATTTGTTCCGGAGGATCATGTCATTGGAAAACCGCGACTGATCTGGCTCAGCGTGGATAAAGAGTATGGTGGGATACGCTGGAACAGGATGTTTCGCATTGTCAGGGCCAGCAGATAGAGTTCTTCCATTGATTTATCCGGCGCTCTATAATGGACCCATAAATTACTATGCCCGGCTGGTGAAGCAAAAGGAGCTTGTCCTGGAGCAGTTTGAAAGCTATTCCAAGCAGACCTTCCGGAACCGCTGTATGATCATGGGACCCAATGGAGTGATTGCATTGTCCATACCGGTAAGCAGGAAGCATGGGGTAAAAACCCTGCTTCGGGATATTAGGATTGACTACGATTCGAACTGGAATAAGATCCACTGGCGCAGCCTGGTAGCCTCCTACGCTTCATCACCCTTTTTTGAGTATCTGGCAGACGAGATCTCCCCCTTTTATCATAGAAACTTTGAATTTCTGATCGATCTGAATCAACAATTAATCGAACATACCCTCGGTTTTTTGGGCCTGGATATCCGGGTAAGCTTGTCCAATGCCTTTACTCCCATAAGCCCGGAGGAGGATCCCAGACAGTTTATCCACCCTAAAAAGGACCAGGCAGTCGCGGATCCCGGTTTCCTCCCCGGGGAGTATCACCAGGTCTTCTCCGACCGCCTGGGCTTCCATCCTAACCTGAGTATCCTTGATCTGATCTTCAATGAAGGTCCGGATGCATTATCTTACCTGAAAGCTTGTCTCAAAACTTGACTCCCAAAGTACATATGATGTTATTGCCATTGAACTCATTGTGAGAAACTTCATTCAGGCCCGGTTCATAGGAGTACATTCCATACACTTCATTCCTGTTGGAATGAGAATAAGAGATATCGAAATATCCCATCTTGCTCCTGACACCCAGTCCACCTGAAAAGACCAAGGTCTCTGCATTGTTTTGGGTATCGGCATAGGGACTGCCATAGTACTGGGCCCCGCCACGCAGATAGACGGTATTAAAACGGATCTCGGTCCCGGCCATGAAGTTGTGCACTGATCTGAGATTCTGATTAATCTGGTTGTTTTCGTCAATAAAGCTGTAATCGTAGGCACTCAGCGTAGATGATGCGTAATCCACATACTCATAGCCGACTGATATGGTTGCCAGTTTAAATAGAATCATAGATGCATTGGCTGTGGCCCTCCAGGGGGTTTGCAATTGGTAATCGTAGATCCCGTTGGGTGATCCTTCAGTAGCATCCGGAATCCCTGATCCACTGTCAAAGTTTGATAACATATCTGTGTACTTCTCATCGGTAAGCCAGTAGTAGGTGGGCAGATGAAAAGATGCTCCAATCCTGAGCATCTGAATGGGTCTCAGAATCATCCCGAAGCGTCCTGTTAAACCCCAGCCCCTGGTACTGTTAAATTCTCTGAAACGAAAACTATCGAAATCAAGTACGTGATTGTCATAATCTGTTTCCGTATGGTAGATATCTTCATAATATCTGACCGCATGAATTCCGAAAGTGGCTCCTAAATACAGAATATTACCGTAGTTGAAAGCTCCGGCAAGGGAATACTCACCAATATAGCCAGATTCTCTTGAAGTGCGGGTTAATTCCTGACCGTATCCATCCAGCTGCATATCATGCCAGTAAACCCCTGCTGTCGAATCATAGGGCATCAGGTAGGTGTCAAAGGCCAGTTGCTCGTAAAAGGGGCTCAGGTTGTCAGGATCGGCATTGGCATGCCAGGTAAAATCGTCCAGCAGCGAACTATTGTCGTTGATGCCCTGCGTGATGGTGCTCTTATTGAAATTGACAAGGGTATTGTATCCAAATCCAAAGGCTGCACCCATGATCCCGCTTTTCTGATTTGTTGTCATGGCATTGACGATGCCCAAGCTGGCCAGGTTGAACCTGAATTCCGAGTCCTCTGTAGTGGTTCCCATGAAATCTGATTTGGTATCCACCCAGTAAAACGAAGGGCTTACAGAGAATTCAGACGAGCGATAGAAAGCTAGTCCAGCCGGATTGGTTACCATGGAAGTGAGATCGGCTCCCAGTGCGCCGATGGCTCCCCCCTGGGCTGCATACCGGGCTGTCCCGAATGGCATGTACTGGGAAAACCTTAGTGCCTGCGTCTCATTCTGGGCATCCAGGGTGAGGATAGCGCCCACGAGTAGCATGGCTATAAATATTAACTTTTTCATAGCTATATCTTTTTTTGGTACTTAGGAAACCAGGATCCAGATAGATCCTGGGATAGAATGACAGTTTAACGTCTCGACGATGAACCGGAAGACCTGGATCCACCTCCGCCTGAACTCCGGCTACCAGAGCTTCCTGAGCTCCGGCTACCTGAGCTCCCTGAACTCCGGCTGACTGATCCACTTGAACGGCTTCCTGAGCTCCGGCTGACTGATCCACTGGACCGGCTACCTGAACTACCTGAGCTCCGGCTCACTGATCCACTGGAACGGCTACCTGAACTGCTCGGGCGACTGTAGGAGGCGCTGCTGCGATTTGAGCTGCTACTTGGCCGACGAACGGTACCGCTGCTGCGGGCTGGTGTAGTTGCTGATCGCTGATAATTGGCATTGGAACGTTGCTGGGTAGCAGACTGATTATAACTCCTGGTCTGCGTGGCGCTCTTGTTATAGTTTGATGAAGAGCTGGTACGCGGCTTGCTGTAGCTGGGTGTGTAAGTTCCCCTTTGATTGCTTGCATTGCCATTTCCTTGCCGCACATTTGCCGCTTGTGAGGTCCTGGTGGTCCTTACTGTACCATTACTGTTCCGAAGCATGGCATTGTTCCGATTTGCGGCATTGGTGGAATTGGTTCTTACCTGCCTTTGAGCTGCGTTGTTCGAACTGCTTCTTACCTGCCTCTGGGCTGCCGTATTGCTCATACTTGTGCTGGTGCGTGAGGCACGTGAGGCAGTAGTTGATTTTGCTGATGCGGTAGTACGGCTTCTGTACCTGGGATCACCGGCAGTTGATGCTTTTGCACTACCCGTGGACTCTCTGGACCGAGATGAATATCCGTAGGAATGTCTGCTATCCATATGGCCATAGCTGTAATAGGAGGTCTCAGGATAATAGCCTCCATAGTAGCCACCGCCACCATAGTAACCTCCATAACCGTATCCATAGTAGGGATAATATCCTCCGTAGTATCCTCCGTAGTAACCACCGTAGTAGCCGCCATAGCCATAATATGGACGATAGTAATTTCCGTAACCGAAGCTCATGCCCCATCCCGGGTAGCCAAATCCCATGCTGATACCCCAGCTAAACGGACTCCCGGTATACCAGTTCATATCGGTATAGTAGGGGTCATAATAGTTCCAACCAGAATAATTATCGGAAAACCTCCTCAGATTGGAAGAGTAGTAATAGTCAGTTGGGTCGCTATAATAATTATTATTGATTATAACAGGGGCACCCGCCTGGCCATACTGCCCAAGGGTATCATACTCAATATACTGCTCTGCATAGAGTGCTTCACTGCCCTCTGGCGTATAAGACTCTCCCAGCATTTGTGCTTCCTGTTGTAATTTATATATTTCATAGTCACTCAGGTTCTCATCTGTTGTAGCAACCGACTTGATATTACCTTGCTCCTGGTACACGGGCTGTGCATACATTGCATCCTGTGATGTTACAACAGGCTCCTGGCTTACTGCAGCTGTTGTTGGTGTCTCTACATTATTGGGATTATAGTAGACATCATCATATTCTGTAGCAGCAGTTTTCTTTGATGAACTGCAGGATGTCAGAATGATGGCGGCGCTGATTATGGCAAGTGGTAAAGTTTTCATAACATTTCCTCCCGGTATTTTTTGCATCTGTGTTTTGCTCAAAAAGAAACAAAGTTCGTGCCAAAGCAGTCAATCACACATTTCGATTTCATGCAATATAAGAAATAATCACCATCCAGGTGTGGAGCGGTTCATCTGGTGCATGGAATAATTATAGAGGGGAATGCGGCGGGGGCTATAGGTATTTCCCATTCTGGGATTATCGTCCTGGGTGTAAATCCAGAGCTCATTGGGATCCCAGAGGATAATTTCATCGCGGGCATCACCTGTAAGGTCCGTTGCAAGATAATAGGAGACCGGGTGCTCATCGACCGGGAAGGCCACTGATAGCTGACCAGCTCCATCAAACAATCCACCTGTCTGGGAATCGGCTGAGGTGATGAAAAACTCTTCCCCGTCTCCTTTCCAATTTACAGATTGACACCTGAAAACACCCGATTCCGGCAGGAAACCGGTCATGACCGATCCCTTGGCATCCATCACGTGAGCCAGGCCCTTACTTCCCCACTGGTTGGAAGTAAAAACCTCCAATCCTGGCAGTTCAGCATCCAGGTCGGCTATGCCGAGGTGACTTACCTGTCCCAGTATATTCTGCTTCAAAAGGTGTCCTTCAAAGTCATAATAGATCAATCCCCAATCGCCAGCTGCATAGACCAGGCAAGGAGTATGCTGCTCCCCCTCGATCATCTCATATACTGATACCCCGCTACATTGATCACCAATATATGCACCTACATCATAAATCAGCTCTCCCTCGGGGTTGATAACCGAATAGCCCATTAACACTTCATGCCGGCCATCTTTGTCCATATCATATGCCATGGGTTGGGAACCGGAAGTAGTATGTTGTTCCCACATCAACTCCCCCTTTGCATTCAGGGCTATCAGGCGATGTTCTCGGTCCGAAAGTAACATGCAGTTATCCCTTCCCACACCCAGCAGGTCCCCAAAAATCAGTGAGTTAATTTCACCTGATCCGGGAATTCGGATTCGACTGATTTGTTTTCCGGTCCGCCCCTCAAGGATATGGATCCGGCCCTTCCTTACAAAGATTACTTCACGCGATCCATCTCCATCCAGATCATGGACCTGAACCGGTAACTCCTTACCCGAGCATCCATCTTCCATCTTTACCAGCTTGCCATATTGCCACAACAACTCACCATCCAGGTTTATGACAGAAATCGATCCCAACTCAGATCCGGAGGCATCGGGCCTGGCGAAAACAATTTCCTTGTTCCCGTTACCATTCAGGTCACCCAACCTGATGTTCTGGTTGGTGCCAAACTCGCCTGTATCAAACTTTTTCCAACGCACCATCTCCGGATGATTGCTCTGGTGAATCTCTGATCGTCTGCTAAGCTGCCTTTCTCTTCTAGAAAGTTTTCGCTGCTCGCTATCGAGTAATTTTACCTCCACGTTGTGAAACTTTGCAGGCAGGTCGGAGATCAATCCGATTTTGCCCGAAAGGGCAAGAGGGGCAAGATTCTCTACACGCATATTGATGGAATCATTCAGGATAGTGGTGACCTTGTTTCGCCTGACTGTAATCGTGGCATTTAACCTTTCACCAGGGCTCCATACCAGGGGTCTGATAGCCAATGTAGTTTCAATAGGCCTTAGCGGTGTAACTGATTGTTGTATATGTTTCAAAGTAACCGTGTTCCCTTCTACACCGAAGAAATAGAAGTCGGCCGGGTTCTTGTACCCAAAAACCACCCCGCACTTATCAAATTTGGCTTGTGGTGTAAATTTCACATCTATGAAGTAATCACTCCATAGCGATTCTCCGGCAACAATCATGGGATGAGTCACCAGGCTTAAAGGGGAGTTTTTATCATTCAGATTGTTGAAGGTCTGGGCCAGGTAGTTCTCACCACCCTCATTCCGGATTACCCACGCCCTGTTAAAATCAGCCTGTCGGAGTGTTGAAGCCACACTCCAGCTCCCTAAATTTCCAAGACGGGCATCATAGCACACGGCAGGATCGGAGGAATCAAAATAGGGCCGGTCTCCAGGCTCAAGTCCCTGGAATCCATCGGTGAAAACCGTTGTTTGTATCACATTACCGGAACAGGAGGAGATCAGTATCAGAAAGGCAATTTGTATAAACCTTGTTTTAAAAAGGTCACTAATCATTCCTTAGATTTACTTTTTGTAAATATACATTATATTTACGAGTGGAAGGAAAATACCCGAATGCGCCTTAGACTAATTCTAATATTTCTGATCTTCTGTCAATTGCTTGCTGCACAGAAACCAATTATACTTTCTGATTTTGTTCAGGAGGTTGGCATTTCTGACATGCAATTGCAATATATGGAGGATCCCAACTGCACAATAGTCCAATCAGAGCTATTTTCCGGGATGATGGACCACCAGTTCAAAGCGGTTGATTTTAGCAATCCTGATCCTGCGTTGATGCAAAACATAAGTGGACACTGTTTATGGTTTCGCTTCTATTTTGTGAACCGATCCACACGCCAGTTCTCTTTCCACCTTCAGCGTAACGAAGGCTCCGAGTTCGATGAGTACACCTTGTACCAGAGGTTTGACAACGGATTGGTGAGTCCACGAAGATCAGGGAACTTGATCCACCCCAAGAAAAAAGATGTAAATATCGGCGGATCGGACGACCTGCGTATTTATTTGCCTCCCAGCGAATCCGACACCCTCTACCTGAGGGTAAAACTCGGTCCCGAATCGCTCCTCTCCGATCTTATCTTTACAATCTCAACCCAGCAAGGTGTTCTTGCCCGTGATCGTTCCAAACGCCTGGTATTCGGAATATTTACCGGAATCCTGCTGATAATGATCCTGTATCACATCCCTCTTTTTGTGAGGGGTCGGGAAAAATCTTACCTCTATTACATCCTGTATATACTGGCCTTTCTCTTCTTCTTCATCAACAAGGAAGGATATATCTATGAGTTGATACCCAGGCTGATAAGTGCACCCATTACCATTTTCCTGCTGGAGATATTCCTCCTGTTCTACCTCCTGTTTGGCCGCTCCTATTTGGATACCCGTAATACCCTGCAGTCGTGGGATACCATCCTCCTTATTGCGGTCTGGTTCACAATAGGTGGACTCATTCTGAATTTCACCATTATCATGCTTCAGGGCCTGGGAATGGAATTGCCATTTTTCATAGAACTGGGCGGATTTGCCATTATGATATTTTCAGCCATCGGTTGTCTTTTCCTTGCCATTGTTCCCGCCATGATTTTGACCAGAGAAAATTTCCAGCCGGCCAGGTACTTTCTCTTTGCAAACCTTTTTCTGATCCTGGGTATCGCCAGCAATTATGCACTTAAGGATTATACACTTGGGAAACACAGCCTGGAATTCGGTGTAACCCTGCAAATCCTCACCTTCTCCATCGGCTTGAGCGAGCGGATCAACCTTTTGAAGAAGAGCAGGGAGGTGGCACAGCGCCGGATTATCGACCAACTAAAGGAAAATGCAGCACTAAAGGATAAAGTGAACCGTGAACTGGAAGACAAGGTCCAGGAACGCACCTTCGAGATCCAGGCACAGAAAGAGCATATTGAGAAACAGAACAAAGAGATCAAATACAGCTTCGACTATGCCAAAAAAATCCAGAACACCGTATTGCCAGGCGACGAAGTATTTGAAACCCTGTTTGGGGAACACTTTATCTTTTTCAAACCCAGGGATATTGTAAGTGGGGATTTCTACTGGATCTCACAAAGTGATCATAGAATTGTTCTAACGGCAGCTGACTGTACCGGACATGGTGTACCGGGGTCCTTAATGAGTATGCTGGGTATCACCATGTTGCATGAAATTGTAAATGAAAAAGGGGTGATGAACTCTGATGAGATCCTGAACCAGCTGCGACTGAGTATTGCACGAACCCTGAAACAGGAAGGGAGGATCGGCGAGCAGAAAGACGGCATCGACATGGCTCTGGTGATTTATGACACCCAGAGCAGAAAGCTTGAATTCTCCGGTGCAAACAATCCCATCTATATTGTCAGGAACGGTGAGATGCTTGAATATAAGGGTAACAACATGCCGGTGGCATATTATGAGAAAATGTCCGACTTTACCCGCTATACCATCGAAATGAAAAAGGGTGACCGGGTCTACATGTTTACCGACGGATTCCCGGATCAGTTTGGCGGACCGCAGGGAAAAAAATTCAAATACCGCCCCTTCAAGGACCTCTTGCTGGAGGTGCATGAACGACCCATGGAGGAGCAGCACCGGATCCTGAGTCTGATCTTCGAGGAGTGGAAAGGAGACCTGAGCCAGATTGATGATGTGCTGGTGATCGGATTAAGGCTCTAAGGCTTCAACACCTCGCCTTTTTTTCTTTTCTTTGTACCGCAAAAAAATAACAATATAAATGGCCAAAGTATTAACGAGCAGGGAAGAGAATTATGCACAGTGGTATAA
>DAOWFP010000073.1 GCA_030637895.1 Bacteroidota bacterium
ATAAAGCAGGAGCTAAATGAAAGGTAAAACCATTTCCTGGTTCAGGGAGGAACTTGAAAAGGAGTTGAAGGATAATATCCTTTCCTGGTGGATGAAGTATTCTCCCGACAATGAGTTGGATGGATTTCACGGGCATATTGACCATCAGAACCAGGTGGTGTTAGGTGCAGGGAAAGGAGCGGTCCTGAATGCCCGCATTCTCTGGACCTTTTCTGCAGCCTACCGGATGTATAAGCATCCCGATTACCTGGAAACTGCCCGGCGGGCTTATGCCTATATCATCTCTTACTTCACCGACAAGAAATACGGAGGTGTGTACTGGGAACTGGAGCCTGATGGAAGTGTGCGTTCCTCACGAAAACAAATCTATGCCATCGCTTATACCATCTACGGCCTGGTCGAATACCATCTGGCATGTGGGGATGATCGGTCGCTGAAGATTGCAAGGGGACTCTTCCTGGATATAGAGGCCCACGCCTTTGACCAGGAGCACAACGGCTATACCGATGCCCTTTCCCGGGACTGGAAAGCCCTGGAGGATCTGCGACTAAGTGAGAAAGATCAGAACGAGAGTAAGACCATGAATACCCACCTCCATATCCTTGAAGCCTATGGCAATCTCTACCGGGTATGGAAGGATCCTGCGCTGGAGAAGGCCCTGGAAAACCTGATCCGGCTCTTCCTGGAAAAATTTGTGGATCAAGATAGGAAGCAGCTAAATCTCTTTTTCGATGACCACTGGAACCTGAAATCCACACTTATTTCCTACGGACACGATATTGAATGCTCCTGGCTCCTCCATGAAGCTGCCGAAATTTTGGGAAAGGTGGAGCTGATCGGGGAATGCGGAGAACTGGCTGTTAAGATGGCCCGGGCCAGTGAAGCCGGATTGGCCGGTGACGGGGGTCTCCAATATGAGTTTTTTCCGGAAACCCTGGTGCTGGAAAGCGACAAACACTGGTGGCCCCAGGCTGAGGCCATGGTAGGCTACTTCAATGCTTACGAGCTTTCCGGAGAGCAGCTTTTCCTTGAGAGGACCCTGAGAAGCTGGGAGTTTATCAAGAAGTATATCATCGATAAAAAGCTGGGCGAATGGTACTGGAGTGTGGATGCAAAGGGAAACCCTCAAACCGGGAAGGAGAAGGCCGGATTCTGGAAATGCCCCTACCACAACGGGAGAGCCTGCATGGAGCTTATCCGGAGAATTGATAAAAGCCAAGTAAGTAACAACTAAGAATTATTTTGAATCATGAGTTTATTTAAGGAACGTCAGGATAGCATCCGCAAAGAACATGAGGCACTGCTGACCAGGAAAAACAGGGAGCTATACAGTACCAACGGTATTTATTGCCGCTACGAACACCCCGTGCTTACCCGGGATCATTTCCCCATGGAGTGGCGCTTCGATTATAATCCGGAGACCAATCCCCGGTTTATGGAGCGAATAAGTTTCAATGCCGCATTTAATGCGGGAGCCATCAAATGGAAAGGTAAATATCTGCTGGCAGTTCGCGGCGAAGGCAACGACCGAAAGTCATTTTTTGCCATTGCCGAGAGTCCCAACGGGGTGGATAATTTCAGGTTCTGGGAACGCCCGCTGACCATGCCCGAAACCGATGATCCCGATACCAATGTATATGACCTGAGGCTTACCGCTCATGAGGATGGATATATCTATGGTGTCTTCTGCTCCGAGCGCAAGGATCCCCATGCATCTGAGGAAGATACCAGCAGCGCCGTGGCAGCTGCAGGGATTGCCCGCACAAAGGACCTGGTGGAATGGGAAAGACTTCCCGACCTGATTACCTACGGGGGACAGCAGCGCAATGTGGTGCTCCATCCCGAATTTATCCAGGGAAAATACGGCTTCTACACCCGCCCGCAGGATGGATTTATTGATACCGGTTCTGGAGGGGGGATCGCCTTTGGCCTCTCCGACTCCATGCTAAATGCAGAGGTGAAGGTGGAGAAGGTCCTGGATGCAAAAACCTACCATACCATCTATGAATTGAAAAACGGCCAGGGCCCTGCCCCCATCAGGACCGAACAGGGTTGGCTCAACCTGGCCCACGGGGTAAGAAACTGTGCTGCCGGACTCCGCTATACCCTCTATATGTTTATGACGGCAGTGGACGATCCCACCCGGGTGATCCACAAACCTGCAGGACTCTTTATGGGACCCCTGGGGGATGAGCGTGTGGGCGATGTTTCCAACGTGCTGTTTACCAATGGGTGGATTGCCGATGACGATGGCAAGGTATTTATTTACTATGCCTCGTCCGACACCCGTATGCATGTGGCTACCTCCACTATTGAACAGCTGGTGGATTACTGCATGAATACGCCGGAGGACCAGCTTCGATCGGCAGCTTCGGTGCAGGCCATTAATGCAATGGTGGACAAGAACAAGGCTTTCCTGGGTAAATAGTACTTAGCCCAGAACCACCTTCACCTGGTTCACACTACCCTCTTCGCAGATGGGAACCAGGTCACTTTCCAGCTTCTCACCATTAAGGGTAAGCACCTTCACACCAGTAGAAACGTGATCGGGATTGGTGACCTCGATGCGATAGATGGCTCCCCTGAACTTGCGGGTTACCGTATAGCCATCCCATGCTTCCGGAATAGCCGGAGAGATGCGTAAACCATCAAAGTCGGTCCGGATCCCCAGTATATACTGCGAAATGGCATAGAAGTTCCAGGAGGCGGTACCGGTGAGCCAGCTGTTTTTGGCCTCACCAGGTTTGAAAGCATCCTTCCCGGCAATCATCTGTGAGTAGACATAGGGCTCGGTCTTGTGCAGATCGCTGATCTCCTCCAGGTAGGGCGGACAGATCTTACGGAAGTAATCCCAGGCTGCATCGCCATTTCCATCCAGGACCTCGGCTATCATGATCCAGGGATTGTTGTGGCAAAAGATACCTGCATTTTCCTTATAGCCTTCCGGATAGGTAGAGATCTCTCCATATTGCACATGATATTTGGTGAATGCCGGATTGTTCAGCACAATACCATATTCACAATCAAGCCGCTCCTTCACCGAGTCAAGTGCCGTTCTTGCACGGCCATCTTCCAGTCCGATGCCGGCCATAATACACATCCCCTGCGATTCAATGAAGATCTTTCCCTCCTCACGCTCATCACTACCCACCTTCTCTCCATAATGATCATAGGCCCTGATAAACCACCGTCCATCCCATCCATGCTCATCCACAACCTTCTTCATGGTATCGATATGACGAGTAGCCTCCAGGGCCTCCTCACCAAGGCCGCGTTTCTCACACAGCTTCACAAAAGCATCTCCATAGAGTACAAACATCCCGGCGATAAAGACCGACTCGGCCACCCCACCCTCTTTGTTCTCGGTGGTCTGGAAGGCCTCACCCGGTGTCTCCGAGAAACAGTTCAGATTCAGACAGTCGTTCCAGTCGGCCCGACCGATCAAAGGAAGCTTATGAGGACCCAGGTTATGGACCACATGATAGAATGAGCGCTTCAGGTGCTCAAATAAAGTGGCCTTATTGGATTCATCATTATCGAATGGAACCATCTCATCCAGAATGGACCAGTCGCCCGTCTCCTTGATATACTCATCACATCCAAGGATCAGCCAGAGTGGATCGTCATTGAAATTACTGCCCACTGCATCGTTTCCTTTCTTAGTCAGGGGTTGATATTGATGATAAGCACTTCCATCCTCGAACTGTGTGGAAGCAATATCGATAATACGCTCCCTGGCCCGGTCCGGTACCTGGTGCACAAAGCCAATCAGGTCCTGGTTGGAGTCGCGGAAACCCATGCCGCGTCCTATGCCCGATTCAAAGAAAGAAGCACTACGACTGAAATTAAAGGTAACCATGCACTGGTATTGGTTCCATATATTCACAGCTCTGTTGAGCTCCTTTTCGGGATGCTCCAGCTGGTATACCGACAAGAGGTCGTCCCAGAAAGCAGCCAGCTCAACGAAGGCACGGTCCACATCCTCCGGCTTTTGAAACTTCGCAATCATCTGCTCTGCGGGAGCTTTGTTGATCACCTGGTTCTCCACAAACTTTTCTGCCACCGGAACCTCCACATATCCAAGTACAAATACCAGCTGTTTCTCTTCGCCAGGCTCCAATTCAATTTCAAGGTGATGTGAAGCAATGGGCGACCAGCCATGGGCATGAGAGTTGCGCGACTGGCACTCCATGACCGCATCGGGAGCATCAAAGCCATTGTATAGACCAACAAAAGCCTCCCGGTCGGTATCCAGACCGGCCACCTTCTCATTGACCGTGTAGAAAGCATAATGATTGCGCCGTTCCCTGTATTCGGTTTTGTGGTAGATGGTTGAATCGACGATCTCCACCTGTCCTGTAGAGAAGTTCCGCTGAAAATTGGTATTATCTTCCAGGGCATCCCAGAGACACCACTCCACAAAGGAGAAAAGAGAGAAAGAGCGTTTCCGCTCGCTGTGGTTGGTCAGCTTCACTTTCTGCACTTCACCATGATAGCCTATGGGCACCATATAAAGCACCTCTGCCTCCAGCTGATCCACTTCACCAGTTATTTTTGTATAACCCATTCCATGTCGGCACTCATACCGGTCCAGCTCGGTTTTCACTGGCTTCCATCCCGGCGACCACACTTTTCCATTCTCATTGATATAAAAATACTTGCCACCATCATCCACCGGCACATTGTTATACCTGTAACGTGTAATCCTCCGGAGGCGTGCATCCTTGTAAAAACTATACCCACCTGCTGTATTGGTGACAATGGAAAAAAACTCCTCACATCCCAGGTAGTTGATCCATGGATAAGGGGTCCGTGGATTGGTAATTACATACTCTCTTTTTTGATCATCAAAATGTCCGAATTTCATGGGATAAAGCGTAATAATAATTTTGATTAGGTGAATGCAATGTACTTAAATTTACAATCGCTACATTTATATCAAAGCAACAATAAGTGGATCATCAATCCTTCCTTAAGATGGCTGTAGATGAAGCTTTCATTGGCATGCGTGCCAGAGAAGGAGGACCCTTTGGTGCCATCATCACCATGGATGGAAAGATCATTGGAAGGGGGCATAATACCGTATTGCTTTCGTGCGATCCTACTGCACATGCCGAAGTAAATGCCATCCGTGATGCCTGCCGGCAAATGGAGAGCCCTCACCTCACCGGGGCGGTAATCTATTCCAATTTCGAACCCTGTCCCATGTGCCTGGCTGCCATTTACTGGGCGGATATACGTTCCCTCTACTTCAGTAAGGGGCGTTCCGATGCAGAGAGAATCGGCTTCATGGACAAGCACCTCTATCATGAATTATCCATGAAAGAGGATCAAAGGGAGATAAGAACATCTCAGTTAGCCCTTCCCGAGATGGAACAGCTTATGGAAGAATGGATGGGGATGGAAGGGAAAAACCTCTACTAATATTCCTTAGTTCTATTGGAATTCAGTGATCATCTGCTATTTTTATAGTTTGATCAAGCTAACTAAATCTTATCTCATCATGGACAGAAGAAATTTCATCGGTAAATCAGCCGTTGCTGCTGGTGCATTTACTATTATTCCAAGCCGCGTTATGGCTAAAGATTCAAAGAATTCAATCGCCCCAAGCGAGACAATAAACCTGGGATATATCGGGGTGGGAAAACAAAGTTATACACTATTAGGAAGTCTGAACAAATGCAAGGAGACCATGGTATTGGCAGCCTGTGATGTGGACAAGATAAAGCTTGGCCGTTTTAAGGAGGCAGCTGAAAAAGCCAACGCTGGTAAATTGGATGGCGGAAGCCAGACGGTTGATACCTACGAAAATTACAGGGAGCTGCTGGAAAGAAAGGATATTGATGCAGTGGTAATCGCTACTCCCGACCACTGGCACGCCATGATCGCCATAGATGCGGCAAAAGCCGGCAAAGACATCTATTGCGAAAAGCCCATGGCCCTGACGGTGGCCGAAGGAAGGGCCATGGTCGATGCCACCAGGAAATATGAGCGGGTCTTTCAAACTGGAAACATGCAGCGATCCTGGAGAAATTTCAGACATTCCTGTGAGATGGTATCTAATGGATATATTGGAGAGATCAAGGAGATTAATGTGAGTGTAGGAGATCCCGTAATGGCCTGTGAAATTCCTGCAGTTGAGGTTCCGGAGAATCTGAACTGGGACCTCTGGGTGGGACCCTCAATGTTCAGGAACTACAACCCGGAGCTTGCCCCTCCCCCCGATGACAGGGGATGGGCCAACTGGAGGGCCTATCGCAATTATGGAGGTGGCCAGATCACAGACTGGGGTGCGCATATGTTTGATATAGCCCAGTGGGCCATGGGAATGGACCAGTCCGGACCAGTGGAATTTATAGCGCCGGAGCATGGTGCCAAACGAGGCATGAAAATGGTATATGAGAATGGTGTGGTCATGAATCACACAGACTGGGGATCATTTAATGCGGTTCAGTTCCTGGGTTCAGAAGGTAACATTGAGGTTAGTCGCAGTTTTTACCGTTCCGATATTGAAGGCTTGACCGATTTTGAACTGAAAGAAACCGATACACCGCTTTACAAAAGTGATGACCATTACCAGGATTGGATCGATGCCATCAAGAACAGGACCCGTCCGGTCTCCGATGTGGAAACAGGTCACCGGACCGCTTCGCTGTGCAACATTGTAAATATCGGGTATGCCCTGGAGCGAACATTGAAGTGGAAACCTGCTCATGAAAGATTCATTGACGATGATGATGCCAACAGCATGCTCACCAGACCGTTCCGTGGATCATGGGATTATCATGACTTTTAGAAGTTAAACATAAATTTCCGCTATGAAAAAACGAGCAGTATTGCTCATCATAGTGTTTATCTGCCTTTTGTCCACCGCCGGCTACGGTCAGGATCTTCCGTCTGCTGAGATCCTGACCGCTGATGCGGCCTGGTGTGAGCTTAGCAACAATCTAAGGATTGCTGAAATCCTGATCACAGGGGAAATTGACACCTCCCGCTTCACCTTGGTTGTGGGGATCCAGGGAACCAGGGATACCCTGGTTAACCTCCCATCTGGTATTTTTTCTCTCTACCTGAATAATCAGTTGGGACGTAATGAATATATAGTATATAAAGTCATTGAACATCAGAAATACCAAAGCCTTGAAAACGATGTGAACGACACCCTGATCATGGAGGTACATCCATGGCCGGACATGACATTCACAGCAGAGTTTGACAGTCAGTGCAGTCCGGCCGAGATTGTATTCAGGGCCAAAGAGGGCTACCCCAGCTATACATGGAATTTCGGAGATGGAACCGGGGCAAGCACATCCACCAACTGGACCAGCCACACCTATATGAGCGAAGAGGATGTGGACGAGATCAACTTCGAGACCGGGCTCAGGGTGAGAACAGAATTCGGATGCGAGGATACGGTCAGCGATCAAATCACGATCTACCCCACCCCCAATGCCGGTTTTGAGGTGAATCCTGAATTATTGTTTTATCCCAATACCACGGTTACCCTGACCAATACCACTACTCCGGGGAGCTGGGATTTCCTTTGGGATTTTGGAGATGCATCCGGGGACTTCACGAGAGATCCAGGCGAACATGTTTACAGTAGCTGGGGTATTTACGATATTGAGATGGAGTGGTCCACGCCCATGTGTTCAGGCAGTGTGACCAAACAGATAGAAATTCGTCCTCCGAAACCCCAGGTTGCTTTTTCACCCGACACTTCGGGTTGCTTGCCCCTGCTGGTCAATTTCAGTAACAATACCCTTTATGCAGAAACGTATCGGTGGGACTTTGACGATGGCAGCTACTCCACAGAGGCCAATCCATCACACATATTCCAGGAAAGTAAATCATACCATGTGAAACTTGTTGCCACCGGTCTTTCGGGAAATGACAGCACCGAGCAGGTCATCACCGTATTTGACAATCCTGTTGCAATGTTTGAGCCCAATATAACAGAAGGTACCAGCATTCTGGAAGTTTTCACCTTTAATAACAATTCAATTAATGGCGATCACTTTCTGTGGGATTTTGGCGATGGAAGCACCTCTGAGGAAGAGAGCCCCAGTCATATTTATAACAGTGCCGGAAGCTTTACTATAACACTTTATGCATGGAGCATAGACGAATGTGCCGATACCCTGGTCAGGGAGGACCTGGTGACTATTCCACAGTCTGAAGGCTCCAGCACATTTCCCAATGCATTTAGGTGGAACGGAACAGGCCCCACAGGTGGTTACTGGACGCCAGGGAGTGAAGACAATACTGTTTTTCATCCCATTCTGGAAAATGCAACTGAATTGAGAATGGTTATTTTTACAAGGATCGGACATAGAATATATGAAAGCACTGAAGTATATGTGGGTTGGGATGGATATATAAATGGAAGTGACCTGGCTATGCAGGGTATTTATGTATATAAGGCCTGGATTACTTATTCCAGTGGAGAACAGGTAATTCAATCCGGAGATGTCACATTTCTATATTAGCAAAAAACATATAAGAAGATGAAGAAATTCTACCTAAGCATTCTATTAGCCCTGAGCCTAATGCTATTCAATCCAAATCCGGCCTTTGGCCAGGATCCGCTCAGTCCCGAAGAATTATTGAAGTTGAAAACCATTTCCGCAGTTCAGATAAGCCCGGACAGTAAGGAAGTGATCTACTCGGTCTCGACCCCCAGGGGGGCCAATGATAAGCCGGGCAGTGCGGCCAGACAATTTTTGCGGGCATCTCTGCCCTACTGGATACCAAGCCCTCTTTTTGAGAAAATTACAAATGTCAGTTCGCCCCAGTACAGCTCAGATGGCTTACATATTGGATTTCTGTATGCACAGAATGACGAAGCAAAACAGGTATGGGTTATGGGCGTCCAGGGGGGGAACATAAAAAAACTTACCAATGAACCTTCAGGGGTAAGTCAATTTAAATGGCAGCCAGGGAAGAATGGGATCGGCTACCTTACCAGGGTGCAAACCACCGATAAAGAAAAGGAGTTAAAAAAGAGGGGCTACGAATTCATCTTTTACGAAGAGAACCTAAAAAACAATACATTGCATATGGCCTGGTACGATGAGGACTGGAACCAGACCAGTGTATGGAAAATGACCCACGATGGAAATACCTGGGATTTCGAATTTGACCGCCAGGGAAAACAGATTGCAGCCTCCATCTCTCCAAAAAACCTCATCGACCAACGCTACATGTTCAGAAAGATCTTCCTGATCGATATTGAATCGGGTAAAATGAGGCAGGTCTCCAAAAATGAAGGCAAGCTGGGCAATTATGCTTTCAGTCCGGATGGTCTGCATCTGGCCTATGCTGCTGCCCTGGATATCAATGATTCCCAGGTAAGCCAGGCCTTTGTGGTGAAGCTTGCATCGGGATCAGTCTCCAACCTGACCCCGGAGGATTTTAAGGGACACATCAGGTGGGTACACTGGAAAGACAATCAGCAGCTGCTCTATTCTGCCGGAGAGGGTGTCTATCCCACTTTAAGTGTGGTTCCGCTGACAGGGGGATCCAGACAGGTGATCCTGAATGCAGCCAATAGCGGAATCATATTTGGCACTCCGCTCGTCAGCCCCGACTTCAAACATTTTGTCTTTTCAGGGTCCACCCCAGACGACAGGAGCAATCTCTACTACTGGGATGGGAAAAGTGAACTGGAGAAGGTCACCAAGCAGAATCCCTGGCTAAAGGATAAGTCGCTGGGCAAGCAGGAAGTAATTTCTTACCAGGCCAGGGATGGAAAGGAAATTGAAGGCATTCTGATTCACCCGGTGGATTATAAAGCCGGCAACTCCTATCCCCTAATCGTATATGTGCACGGGGGACCGGAAGCCCATGAGTCCAACGGCTGGATGAGCCGTTATGCAACGCCCGGTCAGGTCATGGCCGGCAAGGGATACCTGGTATTGTATCTCAATTACAGGGCCAGTACCGGCTACGGGGTCGATTTCGCCATGGAAGGATTTATGGATCCGGCCGGCAAGGAATTTGATGATATTGCCGATGGCATTGAATGGGCGGTTCGTGAGAAGGGTGCCGATCCCGATCGGGTTGGAATGGCAGGTGGATCCTACGGAGGATATGCCTCCGCATGGTTCGCCACCTACTACACCCAGTATGTAAAGGCTGTCTGCATGTTTGTTGGTATCAGCAATTCGATCAGCAAGCGGGGCACCACCGATATCCCTTATGAGGAGCTATATGTCCACTCCGGGGCTAAGCTGGAGGAGCAGTGGCAACTGGACCTGGAACGCAGTCCGGTTTACTGGGCCCATCAGAGCCTTACCGCTACCCTGATCTATGGGGGAGCAGCCGATACACGTGTCCATCCCTCCCAGAGCCTTGAACTATATCGCAGGATGAAAATGAATGAACATCCTGCGGTTAGGCTGGTGCAGTACCCGGGTGAAGGGCACGGAAACAGGAAGCAGGTGGGACAGATCGATGTGCTTCACAGGCAGATGGAATGGCTCGACTGGTACGTGAAGGACCTCCATCCGCTGGATGGCCCCATGCCGCGACTGGACATTTCCGACACCTACGGATTGGACTGGAATTATTAGGCTTCAATCTTTTTATGATCTCAATATGATATGAAAAATACTTTCTTATCCTTTTTAGTGCTGTGCCTGATCAGTGCCTTCCTACTTCTTCCATCCTGCACCCAGAAGGAGAAACCCATGGATTGGATCAGCATCGAAGGCAACAAATTCGTAAATGAAACGGGCGAGACCATCGTCTTTCGGGGGGTCAACATCAGGGATCCCCATAACCTGGAAGACGAGGGACATTGGACAAAGTCCCACTTTGAAGAGGCCAAAGCATGGGGTGCCAATGTGATCAGGCTTCCCATACACCCTCCATCCTGGAGGACCCGGGGTGAAGAGGGCTACCTGGTTCTTCTTGACCAGGCTGTGGAGTGGGCCCGGGAACTGGGACTTTACCTGATCCTGGACTGGCACTCCATCGGCAACCTGAAAATGGAAATGTTCCAGCACCCTATGTACATTACCTCTGTGGAGGAGACCACAGCTTTCTGGAGTACTGTTTCCCTCAGGTATGCCAAAGAGCCGGCCGTGCTTATGTATGAACTCTACAACGAACCCACAATTTCTGGAGAAAACTTTGGAAACATGAGTTGGGAGGAGTGGAAACAAATCAACGAAGAGATCATCACCCTTATCAGAAATAACCATCCGAGTTCGTTGATGGGAGTAGCAGGATTCAACTGGGCCTATGATCTGACTCCCATTAAAGACTCACCTATTAATGCATCCGGGATTGTCTACATCAGTCATCCCTACCCGGAAAAGCGGGATGCTCCCTGGGAAGCAAAATGGGAAGCGGACTGGGGGTATGTGGCTGAAAAGTATCCGGTGTTCCTGACCGAAATTGGATTTGCACTGCCTGATGAAGCCGGGGCGCACATTCCCGTAAGAGGGGATGAAGCATATGGGAAGGCCCTTGTGAAATACACCAAAGAGAAGGGTATCTCCTGGGTGGTCTGGTGTTTTGATCCAGACTGGCCCCCATATATGTTCACTGACTGGGAGTACACTCCCACCAGGCAAGGTGCCTTTTTTAAGAGTGTTATGACCGGGCTTTAACCAAGGAGAGACCTCAGAGCTCTTTCTTCAGCTGTTCAAGCCCCTTCAGGTTGCGTTCCAGGACGACTCTGATGTCCTCACCTTCGGTATGTCCGAGAATCCCGATGGGTCCGGAATACCCACTGGCCCTGATGATGCTCAGCATCTCCAGCTCACGATCTCCATCTCCCAGGCTGATGATTTTGGGTCCTTCTACCTTCATCCCGTTGATATTTATGGTAGAGAGGTAGGGCAGCATCTTTTGCAGCAAAGCTTCAAACTGGTCCACCTGGTGATGTGCATGGTGGAAGTTATAGACGATCCTGATCTTTTCCGATCCCACCGATTCAATGATTCTGATCAGATTTACAGGTTCGCCGAACCATCCGCCATGGTTATATAGGGCCAGTGTGCATCCAATATCTTCCGCTTCCTGAAGAATCTCCTTTACCGCCTCCTCAGACCTGGAGAGGCTCTCTTCGTCCGAGATCCCTTCAAAAGCATTATCGGGAAATCCCACCCAGATCTCCGTTTGGGTACCGGTCTCCCTTAGGATATCAAAGACCTCCCTTCCTGCATCGTTGAGGGGCTCTTCCCATCGGGGATCCACCCAGAGCCAGACGGCGCTCAGTTTGATGTTGTGATCCTTCAGCACTTCAATCTCCTCCTTAAATGATGGGATATGCTCGTCGCGGTAATCATATGCAATTTGTGTTAATCCCAATTCATTCAGCATCTCTGCCCGTTCCTGTGGTGTGCGGCTCTCAGAATCAAAAGGTACGATGCACCAGGCCACCAGATTTTCCTTTTCAAATAGCTTATCTTCACCTGATCGGCCAGTTGTGCAAGCTGTGATTCCCATGGACAATGCAAGAAAAATTATAAGCAGCTTCCTCATGATATTACATTCAAGGTATGTACTACCTGTCGTCGGCAAAATACCTGCCCAGCTCTTTCACTACAGCCTGTTTCACTTCCAGGGGATCGATGATCCCGGCATGCCGGTAAACCACCTCTCCTCCCGGTGCCACCAGAATGGTATAGGGCAGATTTCCCTGCCAGCGGGAATCAACCGCATTAATGAAAGCCTCCTGGTCCTCTCCCTCAAAAATGTAATTGGAGAATGCTGCCTGATGCTCAGAAAGAAATGCTTTCACCTTATCATTCACAGAGGGCTTATCTGCACTGACCGAAACCATCTCGAAATTTCTTTGACCATACATCCGCTGCATAGATACAAACTCAGGGAATTCAATGATGCAGGGACCACACCAGGTAGCCCAAACATTGATGAGTCTGAATTTGCCGCTGCTATTCTTTACCACCTCCTTGACCCCCTCCAGATCAACAGAGATCAATTCCACTGGTTTTTCCTTCCACCGTTCATCCAGGGTATTTCTCCAGGATATCTTGGATTTCCATTTCATTGAGCAGCCAAACGCCTTGGTGGTTTCCACCGGTACAGCTAAGCCTTCAAGCAATGCATCGATGGCATTGCGTGCATCTGTCTGATTCGGAACCTTGTATGGATCCTCCATATCGTCGATCCTCCCTCTGTATCGCAGCTTTCTCTCACTGTCAAATATGAAAACATGGGGAGTGGCCAATGCACCATAGGCCAGGGCCGTGGTCTGTTCCTCACCATCATAGAGGTAGGGGAAATTATACTCCTTATCAGATGCCCGGATTATCATGTCCTCAAACGAATCACCCAGATCCGAATAGCCCAGCTCTTCCAGGCACACTGCACCAGGATAGTTCGAAGAGATGGCAACCAGCATCATCTCATCAGACTTATAAGCAGCACTTAGTTCTTTCATCCGTTCCTCATAGGCCTGGGCTGTTGGACAGTGGTTGGCCGTAAACACGATTGTAAGTACTGCAGCCTGGTTGAAGCTCTCCAGTGTGTAAGTCTCATCATCAATCCCCATGAGGGAGAACCCGGGCGCTCTCTGACCGATGGTCAGGGTATCAGGCTGCTCTGCCAGCAGGATGGTTCCCACCAGCAGAAGTAATCCAAAGAAAAAGGTACGATACATCATACAAGTCTCTATAGTTCCCAACCACTCCGGTACTCGCGAGTCAGGAATTCATTTGCCTTAGGTACATTGGTAATTTCTACCTTTTCGGGATCGTAATCCACCTTCTTACCAGCCCTGAGCGCCACCCCACCCAGAAGGATGGTCTGAGTTACGGGTGCTGCTTTCAGGAAGGTGCCGGGTGACTCCTCACCCTTCTTAAAGGTTTCAATCCAGTCACGATCGGAGCGAATGGTTTCCTCCTTGGGTGGCTTTTCTGAACCCGTGAGCTCCACCATCCGTTTTTCAGGAATGATCTTTGGACTCTCTCCACGGAAACCTGCCAGGATTTTTCCTTTATCTCCTACGAACATCATTCCTTCCCTTGGCAGATCCTTTCCATCTCCTTCAAGCTCTTCAGGAGTGAAAGGTTTCATACCGCCATCATACCAGTATAGTTTGAAGGGTGGCAGGGTCTCCTGCTCCGGAAAATCAAATTTTACCATACAGGAGTAAGGGAAGGCCACATTGTTGCGAACTCCCCTGCTCACATGGTTCTCTACCTTGCAGGTGGTGGTCCCGTAGGCCCTGGCACTTAAGGGAGCCGTATTAATTCCAAACTGAAGGAAGAGGGGCCAGAGACTGTAGTGCCCCATATCGGCAATTGATCCTGCTCCAAAATCATACCAGCCCCGGAAAACCGCATGGGTATAGTTGGGATGATAGGGACGGTCGGGTACGGGTCCCAGCCAGAGATCCCAGTCAAATCCATCGGGGATGGTCTTTTCCTCTTTGGGATTAGAGGTCCACTGCGGCCACATTGGACGGTTCGACCAGTTATGGATCTCAGTCAGGTTTCCGATGACCCCCTGGCTGATCCACTC
>DAOWFP010000088.1 GCA_030637895.1 Bacteroidota bacterium
AACCGGCATGACAATATCAATCTCTTCAGCACCCTGTACAATGGCCTGTTCTATTTCAATGACCTTGATATTGGTGAAGGTCTGGGAAGCTGGAAACCCTCCGCCTACGGAAGCAATATTTATTAATGGGTTGTCTAGTTTTTCTTTAACAACAGCCACCAGTTCAGGGTAGACACAGATGGCTGCAAGGGATGACATAGAGGGGAAAGCCTCTGCCTGATGGTTTACCTTATCACATAACTGAGATACATTTTCGATATTGTCCTGTTCACTCAGTGTGGTCAGATCGATCAAACCAAAGATCTGTTTCAACAGCTCCTTGTGATCGCCAGAGGGTATGCTTTCTTCTGATCTTTCCAGGTGTTGCTTAACTTCATCCGGATCTACTGCGAGATTAAAATCGGACAGGATTTTCATGATTGGGGTCTTGGGTTCCTCAATTTATCATTTTGTTGATGACGTTCAAAATCCCTTGCTGTTTTTTTCTGCAAATTTTTTTGAAAGGACTTCTCCAGATCTATCCCTGTCTGGTTGGCCAGGCAAATCAGGACAAATAGTACATCGGATAGTTCATCGGCCAGGTCATCCCTCTTCACATCGGCAGAGCCAATGGATTGCTCACCGTAACTTCGGGCTATGATTCTTGCCACTTCTCCCACCTCCTCGGTGAGGATGGCCATGTTAGTCAGCTCATTAAAATAGCGGACACCATAGGTGCTGATCCACTTATCTACTGCTTCCTGAGCTTCCTTTATGGTCATTATTCCCTGTTTTTAGTATCTATGTTTATGGTGACAGGTCCGTCGTTTGTAAGGCTCACCTGCATATAGGCGCCAAACTCGCCGGTAACAACTGGTTTTCCCAGGTCCTGATGCATCTGCTCAATAAATGTGTCATAGAGTGGGATCGCCGTTTCGGGCAAAGCAGCTTTGATATAAGATGGACGATTGCCTTTTTTAGTACTTGCATGAAGAGTGAACTGGCTTACGATCATGATGTCGCCATTCACATCCTGTATGGAGAGGTTCATTATCCCCTGCTCATCATCAAAAATCCTCAGGCGGCTAATTTTTCCACTTAACCATTCGATATCGGATAGTCCATCGGATTTTTCGATACCCAGCAATATAACCAGTCCCGGACCCATATTCTTTGTATGGTCTCGATCAATAGTAATGGAAGCATGAGAAACTTTTTGAATAACTGCTCTCATGAGAGATTGTCATTGACCATTCTGTAGAGGGCCAGGCGGTTGATTGGTTTAGCGATATAGTCATTAAAACCAGCCTGGAGGCATCGGTGGCGGTCATTGTTCATTGTGTATGCAGTCTGGGCAATAATGGGGATGGCAGGGTGACGCGATTTAATGATGCGCATGGCTTCATACCCATCCATCACTGGCATGTTGAGGTCCATCAGGATCAGGTCGATTTCTCCCTGATACTCGGAGATAATATCGACTGCTTCTTTCCCGTTTTTGGCGCGGAGTACTTTTGCATCAGCCCTTTGAAGCAAGGTTTTCAGGTAATAGAAATTTACTTCTTCATCTTCGGTGATTAAGACCACACGATTGTTCCAGTGGTAGTCGGGCATTCCCATAATGGGAGCATCCTTTTTAGAGTTTTGCTTTTTCATGTCGGCGCATTAATAGCATAGTATGTTGAACACCATCTAATAAACAGGAAAAAGGAAAGGGGATGGGAGATAGTTTTTAACAATTTGGTGAAGATGGGGTTAGTTTCTTCCAACTGTTAAAAACTCCATTTAAACCGCAAAAATCCGAAGGTATTATTCTCCCTGTTTTGTGCTCCGGAGGGATCTTCAAACTCTGCTGTAAAGTACTGAAGGATCAAAGAGAGGTCCATGTTGCTATTTAGAGAGAGGTCAAAGGAGGGTCCCAGGTATACCCCTTTCCACTCTGGATACCATATGGTGGCAAACGCTCCGGTGAGCAAGGGGGTCAGGGGATAACTTATGTTGCCAAACAGGGACCAGGGGGTAAATCCCAGGTTTTTTACATCCAGGTTGCCCGAGTAAAATTGCAAGAAACTGTTTACATCCATTTCTTTAGCAAAAGCAGAATACAAGCCCTCAAGCTGGATCATCAGGGAGTTGGAAAAAGTGTAGTCAAAACCAATGGAAGTCATCAGATAACCGGTGGTATCCTTAAACTGCTTAAGGTCTCTGAAGTAACTCAGCTCACCCCGAAAAGCTGCTGAGCCCAGATTTCCGCTCCAGCCGGTACCCAGGACCAGATCCTCTGCCTGGTAGATTCCCCCCATTAGCTGAATATCGAAACCATGTGTATTAAATCTAAAATATCCTGCAGCAGTGACGCGGTTGGCACTATCGATCTTGGAAGCCACTTCTATGGTGGAAGCATTTCCAGTATAGTAAGAGACTCTCAGAGCATCACTACCGGGTCGTTCGGGATAATCTACTTCGAAATAGGAGTAGCTATTGAAAATATCGTTGGGATTCCAGACCAGGGTTTGACCCCAGTTGATCCGTTGCCGGCCGGCTTTGATCTCCAGGTTGCCGAAAGTGAGCTGCAACCAGAATCGGTCCACCGTCGAGGTGAGTACATATCCGGCACTATCTCCAAGATTTCCGTCTGTGGCCCAGGTCATGTCCAGCAAGCCCTGATCTCCACCGATAGCCTCTGCATACCCGGGAATTTTCCCAAGGGTAGTACCGAAAATGAACCTGTTCCTCAACTGGACTGAGCCGGTGAGCCAGGTGGTCGGGTAGAGGTCCAGGTTGAGGCGGTTGTGAAGGGTGTTTTCCCAGAGCCAATAGTCAGAGATATGATAAACAGTTTGCATATCAGACAGATATCCGCTAAAGGATATTTTGTCCTGTCCGGCAGCCCTTAGGGCAAACAGCATAAGTGCAAGCAGAAGGTATGAGCGTAAGCGGGTCATGTTGAACCTACTTCTTACGCTCGTCTGAGATCACCTTCCCGTCTTCCACGGTAATGACCCTTCTGGCCTTTTTAACCACGCGGGCATCATGGGTGGAGAAGATAAAGGTGATACCCTCCTCTTTGTTGAGCTCTTCCATGATATCGAGCAGGGTCTCGGTCGATTTGGAATCCAGGTTGGCGGTGGGTTCATCGGCCAGTACAAATTTGGGTTTGGAAGCCAGGGCCCTGGCTACTGCCACCCGCTGCTGTTGTCCGCCCGAAAGCTTCGATGGCCTGCTATTGATACGGTCCTCCAGACCAACGGCCTTCAACAATTCATAGGTACGCTCATCCTTCTCTTTCTTGTTCCATTTCTGAAGACTCATGATAAACTCCACATTCTCTTTTGCAGTGAGCACCGGGATCAGGTTATAGGATTGGAACACAAAACCGATGTTGCGCAAGCGGAAATCGATCAGAGCCGAAGATTTTAGTTCGGCCAGGTTGGTGTGATCCACCATGATTTCTCCCTCGGTAGGTGTGTCGAGTCCCCCGATCATATTCAAAAGGGTGGTTTTGCCCGATCCCGAAGGGCCCACAATGGCAGCAAATTCACCCTTCTCGAAGTCCAGGCTGATGTCGTTCACCGCATGAACCTTCACTTCTGAGCTATTGTATATTTTGTGTACGTTTTTGATCTCTAATACTTTCATAACTTCTGTTTTATCTGTTGATGTTGGGGCTTATTCAGTTCGCAATGCTTCTGCCGGATCCAGCTTCAGGGCTTTCAGAGCCGGGTATATAGATGAAAGGATTCCAGTGATGATGATCAGGATAGTGACCGTAATGAAAAAGGATGTCGAGATCGACGGGTAAATGTGTGCAGGATAACCCATTGCTTCAAAACCTTCAGCATAGGAGGCGAAATTTATCCCCTTCCTTGCAGTTAAGGAAATGAGTGTCTTGCTGATGATAATGCCAGTGACTCCTCCCACCAGAGAGAGAAAGACAGATTCCAGCATGATCATGTTAAAGACCCTTTTCTTATTCATTCCAATTGCGGTGAGCATTCCAAGTTCCTTGGTGCGCTCAAGGACTACCATCAACATTGTGTTCACAATTCCAAATGCAAGGGCGGCCAGGATAATAACCATAAAAATGGCGTAGAACTTGCTTACCATATCGGTCATCATGGCCAGTTCAGGTTGGATCTCTTTCCAGTTCATCACCTCCAGCCCGTCAAGTTTCCCTTTCAATGATTCACTTACAACTCTGGTTGACTCCAGGTCATCGAGCCGAATTATTAATTGGTGATATTCATTGCTGGCCATGCCGGTAAGTGCAGCAAGGTCCTCATTTTGCACCAGCACCTGGCTCATTTCGTACATGCTGTTCTTGATGTCGTAGATTCCTGCGATCCGGAATACGGCACCGGTTTGCATCTGATCCTTGTCCAGGAAAGTGAGGGTCATTTTTGAACGCGCCCTGAAAGACCAGGCCTCCTCCTTGATCACGGCGCCGTACTCGTGTTGTTCTTTCATGGAGAGTACTCCTTTGACCTCTTTCTTAAAGGACTTTTCGCTTTTAAACCTATGGCCTGAGAAGGGAACAAGTTTTTCCAGTACTTCGGCCGGCACCTCCCGCTTAGCCAGGCTGTCCAGCATACTTTCATCGATGCGATAGCGAATAATGTTGAGTTCTTTGGCCAGGGCCTCTCCTATATAGGCAAGTTGGTGCCTGCTCTCGGCATCAAAAAAACCGCCTGTTCCCGGAATGGTAGTTTGGTAGAGCTGTAAAACCTCTCTTTCTGATTCGGGGTCAATCCCCAGAATCTGGACCCCGGCACTCTTGGTGGCCGTATTGGCCATGCCGGTAATAACGGTCCGGGGGGTGACAGCTTCCACCCCTGGCATATTGCGGACCATTGCTATTGTTTGTTCCGGTTGATCAACACTAAGTTGTATATCGTAGTTGTCCCTAAAGGCGGGATCATTTATATGGATGTGGGCGATTTCGTCATTCAATGTGGCATCCACCTTCTGTTCGATGGCACCATTCATAACGGCTATCGCAAAGACACCTCCAAAGATTCCTATGGTGATGGAAATAATCACTACCAGGCTGCGGACTTTGTTTCGCCAGACGTTTTTCCAGGCTGTTTTCCAGATCATATCTGTAAATATTATGCTCTTAAAGCGTTTACTACTTTCATTCCAAAAATCTTTCTCATGGGATAACAGATAGCCAGCAGTACCATGAAGGCTACGATTACCATCTGCCAAATATAGTAGGTGTCAATGTTCCAGAATGCCATTTTCGGCTCCATGCCATACTCTTCAAAAATCTTCGCTGTTTCTCCTTTAAATATGAGGGGATGTTCCACACCATAGAGAATTACAATGGAAGCCACCAGGGCACCGGCAAGGATCCCTATCAGGCCAATAAGTAGCATTTCCATAGTCATGATAGAAGCCAGTTTTTTCTTTTGCATTCCGATGGCAACAAGCACACCAAACTCTCTTTTTCGTTCTGCGGTCAGCATAAGTACCGTTCCA
>DAOWFP010000166.1 GCA_030637895.1 Bacteroidota bacterium
GATATGGAGGAAGAAATGCTGCTGTATTTTACAGATTCCACTTTCACATAGCGACGCGATTCAAGAGAACGGCGCACGGGTGGTTCCTCCTTCTGGGCAATTAAAAAACGCATCAATCCATAGGCCAGTCCCAGGATGAAAATGACACTTACTATAATGACAATTCTTCTGTCTATTTTTCTCATTATCTGTAATTAAAAGTCAAAAATTCGCGCAAAGATAGCATTTAGACAAGGAACTAGGTAAAAGGTTTAAACTTAGTTAGGTTTGAATCAGTTTTTTAACTTTGGATTGTGATAATCAGGCTAGCAATAAGGGCGGATCTTCCGGCCATCAATCAGATCTATAACCAGGCAGTTCGGCAACGGTTTTGTACCGCCCATCTGGAGGAAGTGGGTATGCAGGAACGAAAGCATTGGTTCGCTGCACACGATCCCAGGCAATATCCTGTTTTTGTGGCGCTTGAAGAAGAAAAGGTAGTTGGATGGGCGTCCCTGGGACCCTACCGGGAAGACCGGCAGGCCCTGGCGCATGTGGCTGAGGTGAGTTATTATGTGGATGAAAAGGAGCGCGGGAAAGGAGTTGGGAGCAGCTTGATGGGCCACGCGATGAATGTTGCATCTGATTATGGGTATTCAGTCCTGATTGCAATTTTACTTGATAAGAATCCTGCCAGTATCGCCTTACTGCTTAAGTTTGGCTTTGAAGAGTGGGGCAGGATGCCAGGGCTTGCCATAATAGAGGAGCAGCTGGCCGATCACCTGTATTACGGCTTGAGACTCTGATCTATGGCTTGTATAAAAGGATTGTCTCCTGCTTCAACCTTCTCCAGTAGCACATCCCGGAACATGTTTTTTGTGCGAACAGGGGTGGAGAAGTGAATAGGCTGGTAGTGTTCGCCATAGCCCTGAGCCCTTCCCTTGCTGTTCACCTTTTCGATCAGTACACGCTCTGTTTTTCCGATCATCGAAGACATGTAGTCCAGCCTGTTTTCCTCAGATATTTGCCGGATCACCTCACTTCTTTCAGCTTTGATCCGCTCTTCAATCTGTTCTTCCAGGCGATCGGCCCGTGTACCTTTTCTCCTTGAGTATCTGAAGGTATGTATGTGACTGAAGCGGGCCTCTTTGACCACCCTGGCGGTTGCAGCAAAATCATCCTCCTCTTCACCGGGAAAGCCTACAATTACATCGGTAGTAAAGTTGAAATCGCTTATCTCTTTACGAAAGGTCTCCACGATATTCATATAGGACCGGGTTGTGTACATCCTACGCATTTTCTTTAGAATGAGATCGGAGCCACTCTGAATGCAGAGATGAAGGTGCGGGGCCATTCTGGGATGCTGGAATACCTTGTAAAAATCAGGACCAAAGCCATCGGGCTCCATGGAGGAGATACGGATACGGAAATCACCGGGGAGCTCCACGATCTTTTCAAGGGCACTTTCCAGGTTGTATTGTTCAAAATTGTAGCGACCGATATTCACGCCGGTAATAACGATCTCCTTAAATCCATTGTCTACAACCCGCCGGATATTTTCCAGGATATCTCCCAGTGGGCGGCTCACCGCTCTCCCCCTTACCGAAGGGACAATGCAATAGGTGCAAAAATTATCACACCCGTCCTGCACCTTGATGGAGGTGCGGGTATGGAGACTCTGATCGACCGTTTCAAATCCAAATACATCTCCGGCCCAGCTTTCAGGGTGAACCACCTCTCCTTTGAAGTGAGCATCCACCAGTGATACTATATGACTCTTGCGCTCATTATCCACCACATAGGTGATCTTCTCATTTGCTTCGAGCTGCTCCTTGTAGTTATTGGCCATGCAGCCGGTCACCACGAGCAGGCCCTCTGGATTTTTCCGGGCTGCATTGCTGATGGTATTTCTCGACTTCTGGTCACTCTGATTTGTTACCGTGCAGGTATTAATAACAGTGATATCGGCCGGAGAAGCGTAATCCACCACCTGGTATCCAGCCTGATAAAAGCGGGTGACCAGTGCATCGGTTTCATACTGGTTCAAGCGACAACCCAAAGTTTTAAATGAGACCTTTTTCATGTGCGCAAATGTAAACAATCCCTAAGAGGTAAGGTTCAAAATATGTACATTGTGTGTTTATTATCTTAGCTCCATTATGATGAAAACAAGGATTCACCTTTCTGTCTTGATAGTGGCTCTGGCCACGTGTGCCTGCGTATCTGAAAATGGTGGGGCAGATGTTCAAAAAGCAGCTCCCAATATTATTTATATCCTGGCCGATGATCTGGGATATGGCGATCTGAGTTGTTACGGTCAGGAAAAGTTTTCCACACCTCACCTGGATCAGCTGGCCAGGGAAGGCATCCGGTTCACCAGACACTATTCGGGGAGTACCGTTTGCGCTCCATCGCGTTCTGTATTGATGACAGGGCTGCACACAGGACATACACCCATTCGCGGAAATCAGGAAGTCAAACCGGAAGGTCAGTGGCCATTGCCTGCTTCTTATAATACGCTGGCGGAAAGTCTTAAAGAAGCCGGATATGTAACTGGCGCTTTTGGGAAATGGGGTTTGGGTTATCCTGGTTCGGAGGGAGATCCCGTAAATCAGGGTTTTGACAGGTTTTTTGGGTATAACTGTCAGCGCTATGCCCACCGCTACTACCCTGAATATCTCTGGGAGAATGAAGAAAAGGTATACCTGGAAGGCAACGACTGGAGCAGTACGGTAAGCTATGCACCGGATCTGATTCAGCAGAAGACCATCGATTTCATCAGGGAGCATCGCGACACCAGCTTCTTTGCCTTTGTTCCCATTGTGATCCCCCATGCCGAGCTGATTGTTCCGGAGGATGACATCTATCAACAGTACCTGGGGAAATTTCCAGAAACACCCTATGTGGGAAGTCAGGGTGCCGATTATGGTCCCGATATGGTGATATCCATGTATTGCAGCCAGGCTTATCCGCATGCCACTTTTGCCGCCATGGTCCACCGCATTGATGACTATGTGGGTGAAATTGTAAAAGTGCTTGAGGAGCTGGGTTTATCTGAGAATACCATCATTATGTTTACCAGTGATAACGGACCCCATATGGAAGGAGGAGCCGATCCCCGCTTTTTTAACAGCAATGGCGGATTACGGGGTTTTAAAAGGGACCTCTATGAAGGCGGGATCAGGGTTCCCTTTATTGTGACATGGCCCGGTACTATTGAGGAGGGAGGCGTGTCTGATCATCCATCTGCCTTCTGGGATCTGTTTCCCACGCTGGGCGATCTGACCGGTTTTGAGTTGGAGCAGACAGATGGAATCTCCTTTCTACCAGAACTGATGGGTGAGGAGCAGCCGAAGCACAAGTATTTGTACTGGGAATTTCATGAGAGGGGTGGAAAGCAGGCGATCCTGATGGATAACTGGAAAGCCATAAGACTGAATGTGGGTAAGAATCCCAATGGGCCCATTGAACTTTATAAGCTGGATAGCGATCCCTCTGAGGAGAATAATGTGGCTGAAGCACATCCCGATCTGGTAGAGACTTTTGCAAAAATGATGGAGGAGGAACGGGAACCCTCGGCAAAGTTTAATTTCGGAAGAGAAGAAAGATCTGAATAATAATGAGAACGTATTTGTACCCGGTACTGCTTTTTCTGGTGACAGCCCTTGCTTCTTGCGCTAAGAAGGATTCCGGACCTCCAAATATCGTACTGATTGTGGCGGATGATCTGGGATGGAAGGATCTTGGATTCACGGGCTCGTCCTTTTATGAGACACCCAACCTGGACCACCTTGCAGACGAAGGCATGGTTTTTCGAAGGGCCTATGCCGCAGCAGCCAATTGTGCTCCCAGCCGTGCATGCCTTATGACAGGAATGTACACCACGGCCCATGGAATTTATACGGTTGGTTCGTCTGAAAGGGGGAACCCCAGAACGCGCAGACTGATTCCAGTGACAAATACCAATACTCTTCATGATCGCTTCTACACACTTGCAGAGGCGCTGAAAAAAGCTGGATATACCACCGTGAACATAGGGAAGTGGCACCTGGGAAACGATCCTTGCTCTCAGGGCATGGATTATAATGTGGGTGGAAGCATTTGGGGTCATCCAAAGAGTTATTTTGCGCCCTACATTCAACCCAGTCTGAATGCACCCGAAGGCGAGTATCTTACAGATCGCCTTACCGAGGAGGCGCTTGGGTTCATGAGGCAACACAAAGATCATCCATTTTTCCTCTACCTGCCATATTATGCGGTACACACCCCCATACAAGCCAAACCAGCGCTTGAACAGAAATATGTGAAGAAGGGAGTAACATCCTGTCAGAATAATCCATCTTATGCCGGGATGGTGGATAATCTGGATAGCTGCATTGGCCTTTTGATGGAGGAGCTGAATGAGCTGGAGCTTGCTGAAAACACCCTGGTAATCTTTACTTCTGATAACGGAGGGATCAGGGAGATATCCTGTCAGGACCCCCTTCGCGCAGGCAAAGGATCTTACTATGAAGGTGGCATTAGAGTTCCGCTGGTCTTCAGATGGCCCGGAAAGATAAAAGAAGGATCTCTTTCAGAGGAGCCGGTTATAAATTTAGATTTTTATCCAACCTTCATGGAGATCGCTGGATTGGAAGCTCCGGGGAACCTGGATGGACATTCTCTCTGGCCCTTGCTTAACGGGGAAGAAAGCCTGGAGGAGAGGCCCCTCTTCTTTCATTTCCCAGTCTACCTTCAGGCCTACAGGAAAGGATATGACGATGGAAGGGACCCATTATTCCGAACCAGGCCAGGTTCAGTGATTATAGAGGGGAACTGGAAACTTCATTACTATTATGAAGATGGGGGAAAGGAGCTTTATAATCTCACTACAGACCCGGGGGAAAGAGAAAACCTGGCCTCTGTTGATACTATTAAAACAGAGGAACTACTATTTAAACTAAATGCATGGTTAGAACTGGAGCAGGCCCCGGTTCATTTTAATTTGAATCCGCAATTTGACTCATTGTTTGAACAGCAGACTACAGCAGGATTTTACTGAGCCCCGACTTCTCGAAAGTGGCAGTTAAGCATGGGGCAGATCTCACAGGTATAATCCCTGTATTCTACTTTAGCTCCAATGCCGATGATTCCACTGACCGACTTGATCGGGTCCATCAGGGATGATTCCGAAAGGGAGATGCCGCAGCATCCTTCGGGGAAGAGGCGAAATAGTTTCTGTTGTTCCTCCACGTTCCAGGAGCAGTAACCCGGACTATAGCGATTGGTAATAGGCAAACCACGCATGTTCGCCTGGTTCCGGACCTGCTCCTGTATCTGGTCTGCTATCGAGTCCACGAGGGCTGAGGCTACCAGATCCGCAATATACCCTTCAAGGTAGTTTCCCTCATTTATCAGGGACCTGGCCAGGTTTTCCGGTTCAGGACCTGCTGTGACCAGAAAGAAGGCATAACTTTCGGAATGCCGTAGCATAAGGTGAATGATTTTGCCCGATTCAAAAGTAACTTCAGGAATGAGGATCTCCTGGGCCGAAGATGATTCAAGTGCTTCTGCCAGGACAAATGCCCCTTTGGGGGAGCTGAGGCGAAGGCATTTCCCGATAAATTCTTCCACAAGATCGCTTGTATATGCACCAACACCCATTTGCTGCTCTCCAAGGAGTTTTAGAATATCTCCTTGATTTATCCTGATCAGAGATTTGTCTATATCCCGATGTTCAAGCTGAAATTGTTCCATAAAAGTCAGATACAGGTATAAAGCTATAGGAATTTACATTCGTTCCTCCGGGATCAGTTGAAAACTTTCAAGCAAAAGCAAGGTTTGTCATTGTATATTGCTATTGCATAACCAATTCTTAGATCTTATGCGCTTTATATATTTATTATTGTTATTTCTCCCTGTGGCATCCCTTGCCCAGGATACGGTTCAATATGATATAAGAAATGCGGGGGGAGATTTTCTGAGTGCAAATACCCCGGCTTCCTGGACCGTTGGTGAAGTCGCTACAGAAACCTTTGAAAGCTCTACTCATGCAATTTCCCAGGGATTCCATCAGGGGAATCTTTTGGTAGATCGCATCAATGAGATATTTCTGAATGATTATTCGATCAGGGTTTATCCCGATCCGGTAAATGATAATCTGACAATTGAAGCAGATGTGCTGAAGAAGGAGTTTCGGATCATAGATACTGATGGCCTGATTCGATTAAACGGATATGTTATTTCTGAAAATCAGCAAATTGACTTTACGGGCCTGCCTGCAGGGACCTATTTTTTCCAGGTGGAAAAACATAAAACCCACAAAATAATAAAGCTTTAATCAAGCTTCTCCTCTTTTTCGTTGATACAGGAATTTGTTAAAATAATCCTAAATCGGCCGGTAGTGGTTTCCTTGTATTTGTCCTGATTACTTTTGCGATGTATAAAAAGCTGTAAGGTCTGGCCTTCCACATCGTCTAATGCTAAGAAGGTTTTACAAAGAATTGGAATCATGAAACTATTTACACAATTGATATGTCCGGTATCCCCGGAGCGCGTGGATGAGAACAGAGTCAGGGCCACTGCCATGCTGGTAGTTTTTACTATGGGAGCTTATTTTGTGACCGGATCTGCACTATTTCCTGCCCTAATGGTAGTGGACTTTTTTATCAGAGCATTTACAAGGCTGAAATACAGCCCCTTGAGCTTTGTGGCTCATCATTTTGTGCAAGTAATAGGTACGCAAGCGGTTCTTATCGATAAAGCTCCAAAAGTGTTTGCTGCAAGGATAGGCTTTATACTTACATCGATCACCACCCTGGGAGCTTTACTTCATTTTCCTCTTTTGGCATATATCTCCGGAAGTGTCCTGGTACTCTTCGCTTTTCTGGAGTGTGGCTTAAACTTCTGCATGGGTTGCTGGTTATATACCTATGTGGTTTATCCACTAGTTAGAGAAAAGTAGAAACCAATCCATTGATATATGAAAAGATTTAAACTTACCTCCATTTACTTGTTTGTCTTAACTTGTATGCTGATGATCACACTTCCTTTGGAAGTGAAAGCACAGGATATGGAGACTAAAACAGATAAACTTGCCGTACTGTGGACATCAGGAGACATTGATGTTGCTGAAAAATCGTGTTTGATGTATACACATGCAGCCAAACGAAACGGATGGTTTGATGAGGTAGTGTTAATTGTGTGGGGCTCATCCTCCAGGCTGCTGGCCGAAAATGAGGTGCTCCAGGAGAAGGTGAAGGCCATGATTAAAGATGGCGTGATCCTGGAGGCATGCATTGCTTGTTCCAATATGCTCGGAGTTACCGAGGAACTTAAGGCTTTGGGGATTGATGTGAAAGGGATGGGTGTGCCTCTTACCAACTATATGAAGAGCGGTTACCATGTTCTGAGCTACTAGGCCTTACTTCCTTAACTGCCATTCTGTCTGCATGGGGTCCATGGCTTGATATTTGGACAACATCCTGAAATCACAAGAGGATGATCAATGTCAGCAAAATAAAGAACCTGTATAAACAGCTCTGTCACCTGGTTTCAGCCAGAAGGGTGAAAGATGCCCTTGATGTGCTCAACAAGATGGTAGCTGAAGCAGGATATAGCGACTTTTTTATTCAGCAGGAGCACCTGGAGCACACTTATGAGCAGATGCTCAACTATATGCTGGAGGGTGTCCAGGATCCCGAACGGGACAAGGTTTATCATAAATTACTGACCTCCATTCTCGAACTTGCCGACAGGGTGAAGGACCGCCTGATGGAGAATCATTCCGGATGGCATACCTATATTTTAAAACGGGAGGTGGACCGGCAGCAGGAACTGACCGGAAAGCGGGTGATTGAGACCATGGATGACCTAAGCTTTAAGAGGGAGCTGGATGAAATGATCGATGAAGGAAGAATCTCTCCTGAAGCTGATGATGAACGGCGCCGGAAGCTGTCTGCTGAAATCTTCAAACACCTCTGGTTAAGCAACCGTTACAATGAGGCTGAGAACAGCCTGTCGGCTGCAATAATCTCCTGCCAGGATTTTCTATGGCATGAAAAGGCGCTCTACATAAGCGCCATCCTTCTGTCGGGATTGAGGTATTGGGATGAGCAAAAAGTACACCGGCTAATCGATTTCGCAGGAGAAGAGGACCAGGAAGTTTCAGCCAGGGCGCTGGTGGCACTGGTCATTCTACTTTATCGATACGACTCCAGGGTGGAATTTTATCCCAATATCATTCACAGATTGAAGCTAATAAGCGAAGAATTGAATCTGGAGCAGAACCTGGAAAAAATTGCCCTGCAATTGATCCGGACCAGGGATACGCTGGAGATCGGCAGGAAGTTGCAGGAGGATCTGATGCCAGAGATGGCCAAACTGAAGCCAAAGCTTGAGGATAAGCTGAAGATGGATGATATCCGCGATGAGTTACTGGAGGAAGGAAGGAATCCTGATTGGGAATCTATGTTCAGCGAGTCGGACGACCTTTACAGGAAAGTGGATGAGTTTATGAAGTTGCAGATGGAGGGAGCCGATGTCTATATGACCACCTTTGCCCATCTGAAGCAGTTCCCCTTCTTCAATGAATTGACCAACTGGCTGGTTCCCTTTCATAATGAAAATCCCGATCTGAAAGAGATATATGCTTCCAGAAGCGAAACTTTTGATCCGGATATTTTTGTGGACGGATTGAAGAAAACGCCCTTTCTCTGTAATAGCGACAAGTACAGCTTTATTTTTAACCTGAGGTATCTGCCTGAGGAACAGAAAAAGATGCTTTCTACCGCCTTTTTAATGGAGATGGAGGGTATGCAGGAGATGCTGGAGGATGAAAAACTGACCTCGGGCGATTTTACTTTGAGAACGGTATTTATCCAGTACATCCAGGATCTTTACCGCTTCTTTAAGATCTCTCCCTTTAAAAATGAATTCGAGGATGTTTTCGGAGGAAAACTGGACCTCTACCGATCTGACTTTTTTGGTCATATTGTGGAAGACGACTCCATCACAAGGAACGTTGCCGAGTATCTTTTTGAGAAGGACCATTTTGAAGAAGCCTTAGATATTTTTAAGCTCTTGCTGGAGAAGGAGCCCAACGACCGGGAATTGCTGGAAAAAGCTGGCTATTGCATGCAGAAAATGGAAAATTTCAGGGAGGCTGTTCTCTTTTATCAGCAGATCGGACTAAGTGGGGAAGCAAATCTGTGGACATTGAAAAATATGGGAATATGTTTCAGGAAATATGGGGACTACAGGCAGGCCCTGGAGGTATATGAAAAAGCCACGGTACTGCAACCCGATGATCAAACCATTGAATCACTGATAGGATTCTGTCACATGAAACTGGGGGATTACGCTACCGCCCTGAAACACTATTTTAAAATTGAATACCTCAATCCCGGGAACCCACATATACTGCGGCCCATTTCCTGGAGCTACTTTGCATTGGGTGAGCTTAAAAAAGCCGACAAATATTTCACTCGGATATTCGAGGGAAAGCCCGGGTACTACGACTACATAAATTATGGACACCTGCAGTGGGCTTTGGGTAATAAGAAAGATGCAGTGGAGCTATATGTCCAATCCTTAAGGGATCTGAATTTTGAAATGGAAGACTTTTTGAAAACCATGGAAGATGACCGGTCCATTCTGGTTGGAAACGGCATAAATCAGAAGGATATTCCCCTGATGCTTGATTATCTTCACTACCGTTTATTGAAATAAAAAAATAGCGGTCCGATATTGAAGAAAAAAAGCCATGGAATTCAACCCGTCTCTATGAGAATGGAATTTATATCGAACCGCTATCATTATCTGTAAGAACGTCAATTCTAAATAACAAATATACGGAATTCATCTTACCAAACACAGTCAGAAATACCCAAAATCAGGCCCTTTGTCAAAAAATTCGCCTAAAATCCGGTTTGCGAGTCTACTTGCGCCAATTCTGAAGCGTTCCTTGTTGAGCCACTCATCGCCCAGAATCTCCTTCACAATATGATAGTAGAGCAGGGCGGTTTGGGTGTCAGAAATTCCCCCTGCAGGCTTGATTCCTATTTTCTTCCCCGTACGGTTATAATAGTCCCTGATGGCACAGCACATGACTACCATTGCTTCGGGAGTTGCTCCTGGAGATACTTTTCCTGTGGAGGTTTTGATAAAATCGGCTCCGGCACCGATGGAGAGCAGGGAGGCTTTGCGAATGAGGGATGGATCTTTCAGGCTTCCTGTCTCCAGGATCACCTTCAGATGAATGGGTCCCACACGTTGTTTAATGACATTGATCTCGTAGTCAACGTATTCGAGATCGTCTATGAGGAATTTCCCAACCGGCATGACAATATCAATCTCTTCAGCACCCTGTACAATGGCCTGTTCTATTTCAATGACCTTGATATTGGTGAAGGTCTGGGAAGCTGGAAACCCTCCGCCTACGGAA
>DAOWFP010000032.1 GCA_030637895.1 Bacteroidota bacterium
ATACCGACCTGGTGACACTGGATGGATCGCCCGACCGGACCCTTTTTTTTCCTTCCTCTTACAAGCGGTCTGTGCAGTACCAGCAGACCGACGAAGCCAATATCATCACCCGGACTCAGACCCTCCGCCGGCTTTCTGAACGGAGGGTGGCCAGTTTTATCGTGAGCTATGCCGAGGCACTGGTTGAGTCGGTGGTCACCCGAAAGCAACTGGGAGAGTCCACCCTGGAGATCAAACAGGGGGAGAAAATCGATATGGCCTTCCTGGAAGAGGTGTTGCAGACCTATGATTTTCAACTGGTCGATTTTGTTCATGAACCCGGACAATACTCCATCAGGGGCGGTATTACTGATGTCTTCTCCTATGCCTCCAGTCACCCGTGCCGCATCGATTTCTTTGATGACGAAGTGGACTCCATCCGGATCTTTGATACAGATACCCAGCGATCGCTGGAGACGGTAAAAAAGGTGAATATCATTCCCAACATCCAGTGGGAAACTGAGATGGGCGAAAAACGGATCTCCTTCCTGGAATATATCCCCCAGGGGACCACGCTCTGGTTGGATAATCCCGACCTGGTAACAGAACACATTGAGACCCTATACAGCCGGACCGAGCTGGATTCGGAGTCGGATCGAAAGATTGATAAGGCTAAATACTTAATAAACGGGAGCGAGATCCGGTCGCAGATGGAGCAGTATCCACAGGTGATCTTTGGTATTGTCAACAGGGACAAGGCGCAAACAGCCTGGCATTTTTCTACCTCCCCCCAGCCAGCCTTTCATAAGAATTTTGAGCTGCTTAGCACCCATTTGAAAGAGCGTTCAGCCGAAGGATACACTAACCTCATTCTCTCCGACAATGAGAAACAGCTGGAAAGATTGCGGGCCATCTTCCATGAAATTGACCCGGAGCTGCAGTACGGGACCCTGTCACATACCATACACGAAGGGTTTACGGACCATAAGCTCAAACAATCCTTTTATACAGACCATCAGATCTTTGAACGCTACCACAAATTCAGGTTTCACGACCGCTTCAGTAAAAAGGAGTCTGTCTCGGTCAAGGAGCTCATAGGCCTCAATCCTGGAGATTATGTGGTGCATGTGGACCATGGGGTCGGAATCTTCGGGGGACTTGAAAAGATCGATGTAAACGGGAAAATCCAGGAGGCCATCAAACTGGTCTACAAGGACAAGGATGTGCTCTATGTAAATATCCACTCACTGCATCGTATCACCAAGTACAAGGGAAAGGATACAGGTCCGCCTAAAATATATAAACTTGGCACCGGTGCCTGGCAGAAGCTGAAAAGCAATACCAAGAAGAAGGTACAGGACATCGCCCGGGAACTAATCCTGCTCTATGCTCAAAGAAAAAACCAGGAGGGATTTGCATTTTCGGCCGACACCTACCTTCAGCAGGAATTGGAATCCTCGTTTATCTATGAGGATACACCCGATC
Organism: Bacteroidota bacterium; assembly: GCA_030637895.1. Taxonomy (GTDB): domain Bacteria; phylum Bacteroidota; class Bacteroidia; order Bacteroidales. The sequence goes on from DAOWFP010000032.1 coordinate 1,465, forward strand.
AGCTTAAGGCAAGCGAAGATGTTAAAGCAGGAATGGAAGCGGGATTTCCCATGGACCGGCTGGTCTGCGGGGATGTAGGATTCGGGAAGACAGAAGTGGCCATCCGGGCAGCCTTTAAAGCAGTCACCGATAGCAAGCAGGTTGCAGTGTTGGTACCAACCACTATTCTTGCCTTCCAGCATTTCAACACATTCAGGGAACGCTTAAAGGGGCTCCCTTGTACAGTAGATTACCTTAGCAGGTTCCGCAGTGCGGCCGACCAGCGAAAAATTTTGTCAAACCTGAAGGAGGGGAAGATTGATATCCTGATTGGGACCCACAAGCTGGTGGGAAAAGAGATCGAGTTCAGGGACCTGGGGCTGTTAATTATCGATGAGGAGCAGAAGTTCGGAGTGGGTGTAAAGGAGAAGTTGAAGCAACTGAAACTGAATGTGGATACCCTCACACTGACAGCTACTCCCATTCCAAGGACCCTGCAGTTCTCACTGATGGGATCACGCGACCTAAGCATCATCAATACACCGCCACCCAACCGTCACCCCATTATCACCGAGCTGCATTCCTTTAACGAAGAAATCATAAAGGAGGCCATTGAATATGAGGTGAGCCGTGGCGGACAGGTTTTCTTTATTCATAACAGGATCCAGAACATTGCGGAGATCAAGGAGATTGTCGATCGCGTGGTCCCCGGAATCAGATCGGTGGTGGCCCATGGGCAAATGGAGGGAAGGAAGCTGGAATCTGTGATGCTCGATTTTATGCAGGGGGACTATGATGTGCTTATCGCCACCACAATTGTGGAATCTGGACTGGACATTCCCAATGCCAACACAATAATTATCAACAACGGTCAGAACTTCGGATTAAGTGATCTGCATCAGCTCAGGGGCCGTGTTGGAAGATCAAATAAGAAGGCTTTCTGCTATATCTTTGCACCCCCTGTGACCATTCTCTCGCAGGAGGCCAGAAGGAGGCTGAAAGCAGTGGAGGAGTTCTCCACCCTTGGTAGTGGATTTAACATTGCTCTTCAGGACCTGGATATCAGAGGTGCCGGGAACCTGCTGGGCGCTGAACAGAGCGGTTTTATTGCCGATATAGGTTTTGATACTTACAACAGGATCCTCAATGAGGCCATCTCTGAACTGAAAGAGAAAGAGTTTAGCGGACTATATGAAAAACCAGTTGAAACCTTAGCTGATGAATCCCTGTTCCTTGCTGATTGTCACATCGATACGGACATGGAATTGCTTTTTCCGGACCACTATGTCTCCAACATCAGCGAACGGGTGGAACTCTACAGGAAACTGGATGCCATTAAAGATGAAAAGGGACTGGAAGAGTTCAGAGAGATGCTCCTGGACCGCTTCGGCGCTCTCCCCTCACCTTCAGAAGAGTTATTGAAGGTGGTACAGCTCCGCTGGCTGGCACAGCGAACAGGTGTTGAAAAGATTGTATTGAAAAAGAGCATTCTGATCACGTATTTTGTAAGCAATCCCGAATCACCCTTCTATAGCTCTCAGAAGTTCAAAGAGGTGATTGGGAATATCCAGGCCAATCCGGGGATCTTCAGGATGCGGGAAGACCAGGAAAAACTGAGCCTGAGAAGTGATCATATAAACAGTGTGGAAGAGGCGTATCAAATTGTGCAGAGACTGAGTAACTGAAGAAAAGATGAACCTGGTTCTTGACCTAGGAAACAGCTATGGAAAGATTGCCGTATGCGACCACAACCGCGTGATCGAAGCTGCCACCTATGAAAAAATTACCAGCCGGGAAATTTCCTACTTTCATATTCGGTACAGTGGACTCAAGGGCGCCATTATCTCTTCGGTAGTGAACTATTCAAGAGAGATCATCGACTACCTGAGCAACCTTTATGCTACCTGTATTGAACTAAACCACTCCACTCCTCTTCCGCTTGTAAACAAGTACCTTACTCCTGATACCCTGGGCTATGACCGTATTGCTGCAGCTGTGGGAGCATATACGATTTGTCCGGGAAAGGACGTTCTGGTAATAGATGCCGGCACGGCCATCACCTATGATATTGTGACTTCCAAGGGCGAGTTTCTGGGTGGAAACATCTCCCAGGGGATTGAGATACGGTTTAAATCACTCCATAAATATACCAACCGCTTACCACATATGGAACGTCCCGAAGAGGTACCACCCCTTGTGGGTAGTACGACCCATGAGGCTATTCAGTCGGGAATTGTAAATGGTTTATTGTTCGAAATGGACGGGTTTATCGGAGCTCTAACTAAGAACTACCCTAAATTACAAGTGGTTTTAACCGGTGGTGATGCAAAATACTTTGTCGGAAAGCTAAAAAATAGCATCTTTGTGGACCCTAATCTGAACCTGATCGGACTTAACAGAATATTGGAACACAATGCAGAAAGAGAGATTTAGTTCATTTTTTATCAGTTTAGTAGTCGTCTTCATCATATCCACTCCAGCTTTTGGTCAGTTTAATACCTATTCACCCTATACCCGCTTTGCACTGGGCGATCTGTCCAAACCGGGTATTGCACAGAACCTGGCCATGGGGGGCACAGGGCTGGCCATCCATGAGGGCAACAGGATAAACTACCTGAATCCTGCAGCCTTTTCGGCACTGGACAGCACTTCGGTCTATTTTGATTTCGGGCTTAACTCCTATCACAATAGTTACGAGACAGAAAACTACTCCAATACATGGTGGAACATGAACCTGCACCATGTGGCCTTTGGCTCCGCCGTGGGTAAAAAGATGGGTTTTTCGGCCGGAATTATACCCTATAGCAGTATTGGTTACAATATCAAGCAGGAGTATAACTCTTATACGCATGGAATGGCCATGGATACGTATTTCAAGGGAGACGGTGGAACCTTGAATTTTTATGCAGGTACTTCAATCAAACTGTGGGAACGCCTCTCACTGGGAGTGACCATGAATTTCCTGATGGGAAAACTGACCCGGGAAAAAGCAGTTGATTTCCCCATGAATTCAGGATATTCGGATGCTACCTCTACGGAGGAATTGAACCTGAGAAAACCGGTCTTCACGCTGGGACTGCAGTATAAAGAGGTATATGGTGACAAATTCTTCTTCACTATAGGTGGAATCTATGATTTTAAAGCCAGCACCGAGCTATCCAATGAGTACTCTGTAATCAATGAATTCTACCCGGACGATCCTGTAATGATAAATGATACTGTTTCGATCTATCCCTCCTATCCCATTGGTGAGGATACCACATCTGCCACCCTTAATATCCCACAGAAAATCGGGTTTGGAGTTGCATTTGGGATTCCTAATAAGCTGACTATCACCGCCGATTACTATATGCAGGACTGGACCGGTTCCATGTCGGGCGAAAATTTCGCTACTACCAATGCCACATCCATGCACTTCGGGGCTGAATATGTACCCGATGTAAAAGCCATCAGGGGCTACCATAAGTACATAAGCTATCGCCTGGGAGGATATTACTCCAATTCATACCTGATGGTAAACGAATACCAGTTGAAGGACTATGGCATAACATTTGGGGTAGGATTACCAGTAAAAACTCTTAAGACGAGTATTAATGTGGCATTTACTCTCGGTACCAGGGGTACCACCGAGCACAATTTAGTGAAAGAAAATTATGGAATTCTTACATTTAATGTAACTTTACATGACTTGTGGTTCCGAAAAAGGAGATTTGATTAAACAAGAACTATTGAACGGTATGAAAACCTTAGCTCTCAAAACCATCCTGTTGACAGTAATGTCTCTTTTGTATGTCCTACCTGCTATTTCACAGAAGGGAATCGAGGACGGATCAAAATATGGCAAAGGTCAGGATAGTATAAATTGTATAAAAAACCTCTCACTTTACAGGGAGTTTTTTAAACACAACAACTACAAAGATGCCATCCAACCATGGCGGAAAGTGTTTGGAGAGTGTCCTGCTGCCAGCGAGCGGATGTATGTTGAAGGGATCACCATGTACCGCAAGGCTATCGAATCCTCATCCGTACCTGAGCGAACTGATGAGCTGATAGACACCATGCTCCTGATCTATGACAGGCGTATTGAGTATTATGGCTCAAAAGGTGAAGGGAATATTCTGGGACGAAAGGGTATTGACCTCTTGCGCTACCGCAATACCGATATTGAAGCTGTCGAAGATGCTTACGGTTACCTGAAGCGTAGCATAAGCCTGCAGAAAAATAAATCCAGAGACGCCACAATGGTTACGTTTATATCTGCCAGTATTACCCTTAATCAAAAGGGTAAAATTGATGACAGCCAGGTCATTGAAGATTACTTTATGGTCACCGAAATTATCGATCAACTACTGGATAAAAGTTCCCGCTGGCCAAGAGCAAAAGACCTCATTGATGATAACATGATCGGCAGTGGAATTCTCACCTGTGATGCACTCAACAGCTACTTTGAACCCCAGTTTGAAGCGAATAAGACAGATAAGACTTTCCTGGAAAATGTAATCAGGTTCTATGATGCCTCTGATTGTGACAGGGCCGACCTCTATGTGGCAGCATCGGAACAAATGTACAAGATCGATCCAGGTCCGCAATCTGCACACCAGCTTGCCATCATGTTTATGCGCAAAAATGACTTCCCCACAGCAGCCAAGTACCTGAAGATGGCCGTGCTTGGACAGGACATTGACAACGAGACCAGGGCAGAATGGTTCTATGAGCTGACCGTCGTAAGCGCTGCCAACAAAGACTATTGCGATGCCATCGCCTATGCGGCGAATGCCATCGCCTATAAAAGCAACTACGGGAAAGCATATATTGCACTTGGAGATGCCATTATCGCCTCACGAGACAACCTGGGCAGCGATTTTGAGAAGCGCACCGCATTCTGGGTAGCGGCTGACAAATATACCAAAGCCAAATCGGTGGATCCAAGTGTCGCTGCCGATGCCAACAAGAAGCTGAATGATTATAAGGCCCAATATCCCAACCACGAGGAGGTATTCTTCAGGGATCTCAAAGATGGTGACTCCTATCAGGTGAAAGGATGTATCAATGAACGTACCACCGTCAGATCGAGGAAATAGGTCTTGAAACCCTCATTTTGAAAAGCCACTCATATCCGGGTGGCTTTTTTTTTCCCTATCTTCGCAGGTATGCGAACTGTCCTGAATAGTCGTGTGTGCATTCTACTTTTCCTGGCATTATTGCTGGGAGGGTGTGAGAATGATATTGAGCGCATTAACCTCTTGACCGATGAGACCGAGGCTCCAACCATTCAGGGTACAAACATCCGGGTCATCTACAGCGATTCGGCCAAAGTCAAGGTTCAGGTCCTGGCACCGGTTTACAAACAGTATCCCAATTCGGAAAGGCCCTATATGGAGTTTGAGAAAGGACTGGAGGTCTATTTCTACGACGACTCCGCAAAGATAGAATCGGAGCTCAGGGCCGACTACACCATCTATTATATGGAGGAGCAGCTCTGGCATGCCACTGGCAATGTGGTGGCAAAGAACTTCGAAAACGGGGATGCCCTCTATACCGAAGAGTTATTCTGGGATGAGAAGGAAGAAGTGATCTATTCAGACTCTTATACCAGGGTGCATAGTGAAGAGAACACCCTTTACGGTAAAAAGGGTTTCAGATCGAATCAGAACCTGTCCAACTGGCAATTAATAGGCTCCAGTGGTACCATAAACGTTAAAGATGAGGAGTAGTGTATCCGGTTTTTTTGAAATAGTCTGGTTTGTCCTCGGTGGACTGATGCTTTTTATGGCAGTGGATCTGCTCCTGGATTCAGGTCTTGGTGACAGCTGGTACTATTTCCTCTTTTCATTCCTCGCATTTGCCATGTACTTCTTACGCAGACGTTCGAGAATCACACGCCGGTAAACCATGAATTATCTGAACCTGATCATCCTCATACTGGTTTCCATTCTTTTCTCAGCCTTCTTTTCAGGTATGGAGATTGCATTTGTTTCCTCCAACAAGCTAAGGATTGAGATTGACAGGAAGCAAAAGAAAGCCTTTGCGGGCATGGTCAGCTTCTATACCAAGCAGCCCTCCAGGTTCATAGCCACCATGCTGGTGGGTAATAATATAGCGCTGGTCATCTACGGTATAGCTTTTGCCATGTTGCTGGAAGAACCGCTCAGAAATATTCTGGGTAGTAATGCGGAAGCAGCACTCCTGCTTGTACAGACCCTGATATCTACCCTGCTCATCCTGCTTACAGCCGAATTCCTGCCCAAGACTCTCTTCCGAATCAATCCCAATAACTCTCTCCGCCTGATGAGTCTGCCCATTATGCTCTTCTACGCGATCCTCTACCCGGTAACCCTTCTAACCATAGGCATTTCCAACTTCACCATGAAATACCTTTTAAGGGTCAAACCAGATACCAAAGCAAGCGAACCCGTATTTGGCAAAGTGGATCTGGATCATTTCCTTACCACTGTGAAGCCGGAGCAGGCCACGGATGGTGAAGAGACCGGTGATCTGAAGATATTTAAAAATGCCCTTGAATTTTCCGGCCTGAAAGTCCGGGAGTGTATGATTCCACGAACCGAAGTGATTGCCCTTGAAGTGGACGCTTCCCAGGAAGATCTGGCCGAACGTTTTATTGAAACCGGTTTAACCAGAATATTGATCTACAGAGATACCATTGACAATGTAATTGGTTACGTAAATTCTAAGGATCTGTTCAAAAAACCGGAAAGAATCAAATCACATCTAAAAGCCATACAGATCGTTCCCGAAACCCTCCCGGTAAATAAACTGCTTACAGGCTTTATCAAGGATGGAAAGAGCATTGCACTGGTGGTGGATGAATTTGGAGGAACCTCGGGTTTGATTACCACCGAAGATATTATCGAGGAAATCTTTGGGGAGATTGAGGATGAGCATGATACCAGCGATCTTGTGGAGAAGGAGCTGGAAAAAAACCGCTTTCTTCTTTCCGGGCGTCATGAAATCGATTATCTCAACGAGAAGTATAAACTGCTCATCCCCGTTTCAGAAGAATACGATACCCTGGCAGGATATATCATTTATCACTACGAAAGCATCCCTGAAAAGGAGACCTCCGTGGAACTTGATAACTTCCTGATAACCATAACAGATGTCAGCTCAAACCGCATCGAAGAGGTAGAGTTGAAGGTGATCCGCTCCTGATTACACAATTTTCATCTATTCTATGTGTATTAAACCTCTAATTATTACTATATTCGTACGCTTAAAAAAAAAAGGATCAATCAGTTAAACAGTTATTTATAAATGGCAACATTACAGAATATCAGGAACAAGGCAGGATTACTTGTAGCCGTCGTTATCGGACTTGCACTTTTCGCATTTATCCTCGGTGATTTGATGGGTTCAGGATCCAGCTCAATGGGAAAAAGATCCGTTGCAGAGATCAATGGAAAAGGGATCGGCGTGAACGACTACGTGAACCGGGAAAAAGCCCTGAGGGAATTTTACGAGCTTAATGCAGGCGGACAGTCCCTGGATGCAGAACTTGAAAAGCAGATCCAGCAAGAGACCTGGAGAAGGCTTATTAGAGAAACTATCATGGAGCGTTCATACCAGAAGCTTGGGCTCTACGTAAGTCCAGATGAACTGAAGACCATGATTACAGGCGACCAGACCATGGGACTAAATGCAAATCCCGCCTTGAGCGAGCCGCACCCCATTATTCGTCAGATGTTTTCAAACCCCGAAACGGGTCAACTGAACCGCCCGGTGATGACCAACTATTTCAACAGTCTGGATAACCCCCAGTTTGCACAGGAGAAAAGGCGCTGGTTATTTATCGAAAATGAGATCGTTGAGGAGAAAATGAATCAGAAGTATTTCAACCTGGTCAGGAAAGGATTTCAGCCTTCCTCCCTTGACCTGAAAGATTATATGACCGAAACAGGGAAGAGCACTGACTTTGCATTTATCTCCAGGCCTTTTGCTGAGGTTGCAGACGAAGATATAAGCATCACTGATGCAGATTTGAAAGCTTACCTCAAAGAGCACAAGGAGATCTATAAGCAAACTGCCTCCAGAACCTTCCAGTATGTAGTTTTCGAAGTAGAACCCAGTGAAAAAGATGTGGAAAGTGCCAGGTACTGGTCCTCACAGACCCTGGTTGAATACAGCAGGATAACTGGTGATGAGATTCCCCGTTATGTGAATGGCATCTCTGACGAGCCCTTCGATGTAAGGTTCTATACATATGAAGAATTGCCTGAACTCATCAAAGATTCCGTATTTAACGCCAGTGAAGAGACCATCATTGGTCCCTATCGCGATGGAGAGTCATATAAACTGACCCGTGCCTATGAAACGCAGATGAGGGCCGACTCCGTAAGGGCGCGGCATATTCTGCTCTCCCTCCAGGCCTATGGTGGAAACAGGCAGCTCATTACTGCTCTGGCCGACAGCCTGAAAGTAGTCCTTGAGAACGGAGGAAATTTCATGCAACTTGCACTGGAATATTCAGCCGACGAAAGCAACCGTGCCATCGGAGGTGACCTGGGCTGGTTCAGCGAGGGCATGATGGTTACAGCTTTTAACGATGCCTGTTTTGAGAACAGCAAAGGAGAGCTAGTAACTGCTGAAACACAGTTTGGTACTCATATCATCCTTATAGAAGAGCAAAGCAGGCACGTTCAAAAGATGCAGGTCGCTACAGTGGTGAGGAATATTTTTGCCAGCGATGAGACCAACCAGGATTATTATAACCGTGCAGTGAAATTCAGAGGGAAAGCCACCGATCTGGAGAAATTTACTGAACAGGCCAGGGAATTTGGTCTGGATCCCAGATTTGCTCCCAACATTGCCAAGGACCAAGCGACCATTCCTGGCATTGATGATCCCATAAGAATTACCAAATGGGCGTATACCTCTGAGGTAAATATTGTCAGCAATATTTTTAGTCAGAGCGACGATAAATACATAATTGCTGTACTTACCGAAGCCAGGGAAGAGGGATATGCTGACCTGGAAAGTGTGCGTGCAGAACTGAATCTGGCAGTAAAGAAAAAGAAGAAGGCCGAAAAACTGACTGAGATACTCAATGAGCAGTTGGCCGGAGTCACAGACCTGGGCCAATTCGGGATTGAGAATAGTGAAAATGTAGGGGAAGCCACTCAGATCAAGTTCGCTAATACCTATGTAGCCGGTGTGGGACTGGAACCCTATGTGGTTGGTGCCTCCATGTACCTGCCTGTTGACCAAATATCAGCTCCACTGGTTGGTGAAAGCGGCGTATTTGTGATTGCAGTGACCAACCGTACAGAGGATCCCACCGCTGAAGGAGATGATGTTGCTGCAAAGGCTAGGCTAAAGTACAGCATGGAATCGAGGAGTAATTTTGAAGCCTATAATGCGCTGGTTGACGCTGCCAAGGTAGAGGACAACAGGCTGGAGATCTTCTACAACTAGCGCTCGTAACTATAGGTTCGCAAAGTGGTTATTTTGCTTCGCAAAAAAATCCCAGTTTGCTTCACTCTATAGTTACTCGCTTAAGAAAGCATATTCAAAATAAGAGTATATACGAAAGGGCGCTGGAAACGGCGCCCTTTTTCTTTTCCTGACTTTCAGACAAGCCTGATCACATTTTCCCCTGCTACTTCCGGACCGGGTCTCTTTTTTACATAACTTGAACATTACTGTGACAATGGACCTCTGATTACACTTTAATTTTGATTGAAAGTCTAATCGAACTAAAATCTGGAGGTACCTGAACATGAAAACATCATCTGTATGTAAGCATTATATATTGCTGGTAATACTGGCAATAGGAATTCAATGCCCCTTACTGGCCCAGAATCCTGAAGCACTATTTCAACAGGGTTTAATCAAAGAGGAGGGAGAAGGATCCCTTCAGGAAGCCATTGATATTTACATCAAAGTTGCTTCTGATGAGTCTGTTGAACGACCCTTGCAGGCAAATGCCCTGCTTCACATGGGGCTCTGCTATGAGAAGCTTGGAAGGACAGAGGCCCAAAAAACCTACAGATACATTGTCAATAATTACCCTGATCAGGCTGAAACCGTTAAAATTGCCAGGGAAAAGCTGGCTCTATTATCACAGACTGATACGAACCGCAAAGAAATCCCCAGGGAATTTAATATCCGGAAAATCTGGGAAGGCCCCGAAGATCTGTTGGGTGAAATTTCACCGGATGGGAGGTATCTCTCCTATGTGGACTGGGAAACTGGTAATCTTGCCATCTATGAACTTGCCAATGGTAAAAAACGACCTCTGACTGATTCTGGCTTTTGGGGTGAATTCAGTCGATATGCCGAAGATTCAAGATGGTCGCCCGATGGAAAGCAACTTGTTTATTCCTGGTGGAATGAGAAAAAAACTTACGAATTACGGACGATCGGGCTCGATGGTTCCGGGCCAAAGGTTCTGTACAGTAATGAGGAGGTAAACTATATGGTACCCTGTGACTGGTCGCCGGATGGCAAGCATGTACTTGCCTGCATGTACTTTCAGGAAAACAGAATCCAGACAGCTGGTTTGATAAATGTGGCTGATGGATCGATGCGGGTGTTAAAAACGCTTGAAGAGTGGCCGGGAAAGATGTGTTTTACCCGGGATGGAAATCATATCATTTACGACCGTCACCAGGAGGATAACTCAAGCGTCCGCGACATTTACCTGTTACCGGTAGAGGGAGGCAATGAGATACCGCTGGTCCAACATCCTTCCGATGATTTTTTCCTCGGGCTGACAACAGATGGAAAAAATATACTTTTTGCCAGCGACCGGGATGGCACAACAGGTTTGTATGTGAATCACCTGGAAGATGGAAAACCTACAGGAGACCCTAAACTGGTACAGTCGGGTATGAGAGGGGATGAAGTATTTGGATTTACCCCTGAGGGTTCCTTCTACTATGGATATTCAGAGGAATCGAGAGATGTTTATATGGCTGAGGTGGATCCTGGATCGGGATCTGTCATCACACCGCTGGCTAAACTGAAAACAAGGTTCCAGGGTAATAATAGAACACCTGACTACTCGCCCGATGGAAAGAACCTGGCCTATGTAAGTGTAATTGAACCTGCACCCTCCAATATCAATTTTAACAGGGGGGGCGGTAATGTGCTGATCATCCGGTCCCTTGAGACTCAGCAGGAACGAAAAATCCTTCCCGGACTCCATGAGATGGGTTACCCCCACTGGTCACCTGACGGAAAGTATCTTATGGTTGTGGAATGGAATGAAAATAATTCCATGGGCCTTCACCAGATCGATGTAAAAACCGGCCAGGTGAAAACCATTGTTTCTCCTGATGAGGGTGAGCCTTTAAGGCTTTTTGGCCAGCATGAATGGTCGCCCGACATGGCTACCTTATACTATGGGCGCTTGACCAATAATTCCAGGAATGCTCAGATTATCTCCAGGGATCTTGAAAGTGGCGAAGATAAAATGATCTATGAGTCGAAAGAGATCCTGCATATGACACATTCCCATGATGGTCGCTGGCTGGCAGTAATCTCAAGACCCCGGTCAGTAGCAACATATACAATGCGCGTGATTCCTGTTTCGGGAGGGGAAGCCAGAGAACTTTTCAGATTTGAGCAGGGGGAGAGGATATATATTGGTTTTTCAGGCTCCAGTTCCTGGAGCGCTGATGGCAGCCATATACTTTTCAGGTTGAGAGACGACAAGGTGGAAGATCCCAATTGGGAATTGTGCAGAATCCCGGCCTCCGGAGGAGAAATCGAGAAACTTGGGATAATTATGCCAGGAGAAAATGCTTCCAGTCTAACCATGCATCCCGATGGCAGGCATATTGCATTCTCATCCACATCTGCTCCTTTACCCCCGGCTGTATGGGTGATAGAAAACTTTTTACCCTCTGATTAAACAGATCATGGGTCGCAAGAAAAAACCGATATTCAGGCTTACACTATTTTTTATATCTGCAGTGCTTACATCCGGGAGTATTCTTGCCTACTTAAGTATAAATAACATATCCAACATTAAGGAGTTAACTGAAAAAAGAGTAGAGGAAGAGCAGAAGAACCTTGCAGTTGCTGTATCTGATCAAATTCATGCAATGATATTTGAAATAGCAGATATGGTCTTTGACTCCTTAGATAACTATACAGAAGATCATGAAGCTGGTATTAATTCCCTGGATGCTTTTGATCTGGTTGAGCATAAATTAGTTATTGACAGGAATGGTAATTTATTGCAGCCCTGGTTTATTGATGGATTTGAAGAAAGTCCGAGAGGAGAATCCACTAAAGGTTATAGAACCAAAGTTGACCAGGCTGAAAAGGCCGAGTTTATTGAACAAGATTTTAAAAAAGCCCGCCAGGAATATCTTGCTTCTCTTAGAGCATCCTCTAACGATTACGATACAGTACAAGCCCTGAATGCCCTAGCAAGACTTTCGGTGAAACTGGAGGATGGAACACAGGCATTAAGCTATTATTCCACCATTACTTCAAAATATTATGCTCTCTGTGATCCTAATGGGTTTCCCTATGTCTATTATGCCATTCCTCAGCTTATCAGGATTTCTAATCCACAAAACAGGAATCGTGTTATTCAGGAAATAGGGTTTTGCCTTTCCGGAATGGAATTGGGAAAGATCCCAATGAATCACAGTACTCATGATTTACTGACACAGGTCAGCAGCTGGGTTGAAATGGAACCAGCACCTCATGAAAAAGTGGCAGAAATACAAGGATCTATTCAGAAAATCGGAAACCGTCTCTCTTTCATTGACACGAATGCTGAGGTGATCCGGGAGTATGTGAAGGGGGAAATCAGAGATGAACTTCCAATGATCAAAGAGAAGTATCATGCCCTGACTAGCAACTCCCAGGATGAGGGTGAATTGATCCTCATGAACCTCAACGGGGATACTTCTTCAGGATTTGCTATTACCATCGAAAAGCTATGGAGTAAATTACTGCAGGAAAATCTTATTGCCGCGGATCAGATTGAATCTGACTTAGAACTGGTGAGAGCAGAAAATGGAATAAACTCTTCTGAAACTTCGCTGGTCACCATCATGGAGATTTCTCCTTATTTCCAGGGTTACCAGGTACTTGTTAAAGTAAAAAATGAAAATCTGATTAATGAATTGGTCAGAAGGCGAAGCTGGATCTATGGCATTGCTTTGACTTTGCTGCTTGGAGGAATGGTGCTTGGCATTCTATTGATACTTAGGGATATTTCCAGGGAGGAACATCTGGCCCAATTACGAGCTGACTTTATTTCAAATGTGACCCACGAACTAAAAACGCCACTCACATCCATTCAATTATTCACAGAATCGATCCTGCTCAATCGAATAAAATCCGTCGCTCACAAGAAAGAATATTTGCAGATTATTCTGAAGGAAACCGGGAACCTCAAAAGGATGGTAAATAATATTCTTGATTTTTCACGAATGGAAAAAGGCAAACGGGAATATCACTTTGAGACAGTAAACGTAACTTTACTTCTTAACAACGCCATAAATGATCTTGATTATTGGCTGGAAGAGAAAAACTTTACTCTGGTGAAGGAGATTGAAGATGATGTGACGGCCATGGTTGATCAGGGTGCCCTTACACAGGCCATCATTAATTTATTGAACAATGCCATAAAATTCTCAAGGAACAGGAAAGAGATTATTGTTAGGCTGGAAAAAGACCAAGAAATGGTCCTGATTCAGGTGGAGGATAAAGGGATCGGAATACCTGATGATCAGATAGACCTGATATTTCAACCTTTTCACCGGGTAGGTCAAAAGAATTCAGAAGACATCAGTGGGACCGGACTAGGCCTGTCGGTGGTAAAAGAGATAGTAGATGCTCATCAGGGAAAGATCCGTGTGGAGAGCCAAGTGAATGAAGGAAGTACGTTTACCATCCTACTCAAATCAACTCAGGAAAACTCAGTATAATGGACATATTAATCATCGAAGACGATATCAGTATTTTACGTGGACTAAAAGACAATCTGACTTTTGAAGGATATCAGGTTAGAACTTCCACCGACGGACTGGAGGGTTTTAATATAGCCCTTGAGAACCCTGTGGATCTTTTGTTGCTCGATATCATGCTTCCGGGATTGAACGGTTATGAAATATGCCGCAGACTTAAGAAGGAAAAACCTGATTTACCCATTATTATGATTACAGCCAGAGGGACTGAAATGGATACTGTTGCAGGCCTGGACATAGGGGCTGATGACTATATTTCGAAGCCTTTCAGCATCCCGGAATTGATGGCCCGGGTCCGGGCTGTACTCAGAAGGTCTTCGGAAGTAACAAATGATATTGAAATATATGCATTCGGAAATGTTTCCATAGATTTTAAAAAATTCCATGCCACGGTTGATCAAAAAGCGGTGAAGCTATCCAGCAGGGAATATGCCATCATGCAGTACCTGGTAGAACACGAACATGAAGTGGTTCACCGCCATGATCTGCTGGAAAAGGTCTGGGGCTTTGATATTACGCCCACTACCAGGACTGTAGATAATTATATCCTTGAACTTCGTAAAAAGATAGAACCTGATCCTTCCAAACCAAGGCATATCCTGACCATCAGGGGGGCCGGATATAAATTTACACCCTAACATTCATCCATTCCGACTCAGAATCGTATCCTACTGCTTTACCAGCAAAACCTGGCCCAGCTCAATACCTTTCCAGCCCTCCTGTACAGGGCGGAATGACATAATCAGATCACCTGTTTCGGAGACTTCAATTTCTCCCAGGATTGTGTCTGTGAATTCCTCATTTGCTTTGACCTCCGCTTCCAGCTCCTCTTCACCAATTTTTACAAGCAGCTTGCTGGACTCTTGAGCCCGTACCTGAGCTTTCACGGCATAGGTTCCGGGTTCGGTGGTATGGAACATCCATTCAAGCCTGACACGGGAATCTACCCAGTTGGTGATCCTTGACTCTTCTCCTGATCCTGTCAGGATGGCGTGGGTGCCATATCCCGGGTTATGGATATCAGCAAAGTCGGCCGCTAATACTACCTGGCCCTCTGTCAATGAAGGCATGTTGCTCTTTACTTCCAGGCTTCCCCTGGTCTCAACAACTAGCACCGTATTTACCGGATCGGGTGCCTCGGATGGAAGCTCAATAAGAAGATCGTCTCCCTCAAAGTTTGAGCTAAACTCCTGAGCAGGATCTTCCAGAAGCTTAACACTGCTGACTGTTGTAGATATACCAGGAACCCTGAGCAACTTATCTTCGGGCCAGTTGAAAACGTGCAGGTAGAGCGTAGTACCGGCATCGGTCTTACGACTGGTACATCTTCCCCAGGGCAGTTTAAAGAAAGGGCTGGCCTCTGTTCCATAGATGGATTCACCATTCACATCCATCC
>DAOWFP010000062.1 GCA_030637895.1 Bacteroidota bacterium
ATCTGAAGTAATCCCCTGCAAAAGCAATTTCATTACCCGTCAGACCGTCCTGCTGATCATGGTAAACATTCATGGCCATGACATCCATTTTTGAAGCACTGGCGATCTGGTCAATATTTTGAACAGAAGGCATAAAGCAATGCATAACAAACTGATCGTCCCGCTTGTACTCAGCCACAATTTCTGATTGCCATGTTAAGAAATCGGCCACTGCCTTCCGGTTAAACCGTGCCCACTCCAGCTTATACCCCGTATTGGTAACTCCATCGCGGGGAGGTACTTCCTCCCAACTGTCGATGGTCATGCCCCAGTAGTTCAATCCCCAGATCTTATTCAGGTTCTCCGGAGTTTTATACTTCTTTTTCAGGTGATTAACAAAGCTTACATGGAAGTCATAATTATTGACTCCTCTTGCTTCAGTTTCATTATCCACCTGGTAGCCTATAATACCGGGATGGGAAGCGTAATGCTCCATCATCTTTCGGATAATCCGTTCCGAGTAGAATAGAAAGGTGGGGCTGGTAATATTCATATTCTGCCTGATCCCATAGCTGGCTTCCCTTCCATTGCGGTAATCGATCAGAATCTCCGGATGCTTGTGCCACAACCAGGCCGGAATGGAATAAGTCGGCGTCCCAAGAATTACCTTAATGCCAGCTTCATGCATCTTGTCGATAATCCGGTCCATCCATGCAAATTCAAAATCACCGTCCCTGGGCTCAAAAAGGCTCCAGCTTGATTCACCCACCCTGACCACGGAGATCCCGGCTTCTTTCATCATCCGTACGTCTTCATCAAGCCTCTCATAGGGCATGTACTCGTGATAATAGGCTGCACCATAAAGAATATTTTCCTGATGAATGGATTGAGCATTCAGGAAAAAAGGAATTGCAGCGATCAGGAAAATTGCGTAATAGATCTTTTTCATCTTGTTGAAGTTGTATTGATTAATTTATATGTGTAAACCAAACATTCATTTTGCCCACCTCACGGTTGGCCCAGGCGTAATAAGGGATCAGCTTAATCTCCTCCCCCTTTAACATATTGATCCCTCCCAGGATTTTGGGACTAAATTGAGCTTCAAATCCGGATTCCGGGCTAATCTTTGCCTCCAGTACATCTGTGTCATTGTCGCATTCCTCCGCACAATAGACCAGCGGGCCATACTGTACTGCCAGGAGCCCTGCTTTGGCACTCACATCTTTATGAGCCAGAATCACCCTATCTTCCATAGGTAGTTCCAGGATGATCCGATCCCCTTTCTTCCACTCTCCTTGCATCACGGCATAACCCTTCTCCATATTAATCTCCACTTCTTCTCCGTTGACCATCAACAGGGGCTGCGACTGCTGCTCATCAACAAAGCGAAACAGGTCCGATGGAACAGGGGTGTTTAGCATCCATCCCGGGATCCGGATATGCAGATCGGCCTTAACTGCCTCTTCATTCATAAAGTCCAGCTGAATATGGCCCTCCCATGGATAATGAGACTGCTGTGAAATGCTTAGCTGACCGCCGGGGACCTCAAGAGATAATTCACTGTTCATAAACAGATTCACATAGAGATCTTCTCCCCTGCTGGCATAGGCATAACCGGCCACTGATGGAACAAAGCGGGACAGGTTAGAGGGACAACATGAGCAGCTGAACCAGGGAGAACGCCCATTCACACCCTGGTTAAAAGTGCTCTCTCCATCATGCTGAAGGGTATTGGGGTAGAAAAAGAGGGTGCCATCCAGGGACAATCCCGAAATCACCCCGTTATAAAGTGAGCGCTCCAGCACATCCATATATTTGGAATCACCATGTAAAAGGAACATCCGGTGGTTCCAGTAAACATTGGCAATGGCTGCACAGGTCTCGTTATATGGTTGGTTGGGAAGGTCATAATTTTCTCCGTAGGCTTCACCGTGGCGACTGGCTCCCACTCCTCCCGTAATGGATAGTTTTTTTTCTGCCACATTGTCCCAGATATGCCCGATGGCAACCAGGTAAGCTGAATCGCCGGTGAGCGCAGCCACATCTGCCATGGCGCTGTACATATAGTTGGCTCTCACCGCATGTCCTACCGCTTCGGCCTGTTCCGTTACAGGAAGGTGGGCCTGACTGTATTCCACATCCAATACATCGGCCCGGATATCCAGCAGGTGTTTGGCCAGTTGCAGGTACTTATCATTCCCTGTAACCCGATATAATTTAACCAGTCCGATCTCAATCTCCTGGTGACCTGGCACATAATTGTTTCCCTGTGTGATGCATACATCGTAGATCAGATCGGCATTTTTCAGTGCCACATCCAAAAATGCGCGGCTTCCTGTGGCCATGAAGTGAGCCACCGCCGCTTCATACATATGTCCCACGTTATAGAATTCATGACTGGAGTTAGGGGTTTCGATGCACTGCCCTTCCTCGCTGTAGGTACAACAGCTGAAATTAATATAATCATTGGCCTTCAGGGTCCATGCGGTATAGAGATAACCATCCTCTTCCTGAGCCTCAGAAACATAATAGACCAGCGTATCCAGGTAAGCAGCCAGCTCCGGATCATCTTCGATCATTAATGCATAGGCAGCGCCCTCCATGATCTTATAGAGATCCGAATCATTAAACCCATAATTTCCCTGGAACTTTCCCTCCTTAATGCCCCCCGCAAAAATAAAGTTATCGATCCTGCCAGTTTCCTCACATTTCTGAAAGGCGAAAGGGATGGTGGCATCATGTACCGTCTCAACCCAGTCTTTCCAGAATCCCTCCTGGAGTTTTACCCGGGTAAAATCGACCGGTGCAATGGGATAGTCAATGCTGCTTTCAGCCGGACCGGAGTCACAGCTGTAAAATATGCTTGTGAAAAAAAGAAAAATGGAGAACCAAAACGATGTGATTTTCATAGCTATTGCATACATTTAGTTTTTGGAATCGCATATAATTTACCAATAAAAATCTTAAGCAAGAAAAATGAAAGGGATTCATCTTTTTATCTTACTTTTTGTGATCCTGATACTTCCTGGTTTTGCTGCAAATGCTTTTGCCACAGAAGACAAACCAAGGATCATTGTGCTCACCGACATTGAAAACGAACCAGACGATGCAGAGTCACTGGTCAGGTTCCTAACTTACAGCAACCAGTTCGATGTGGAAGGGATCATTGCCACCACCTCGGTCTGGCTTCCCGACAAAACAGCCGAATGGCGGATTTTTGAAATTCTGGAGGCATACAAAGAGGTGCAGCCAAACCTGAACCTTCATGAAGATGGATATCCCTCTTATGAAGAGCTGATGGCCCGGACCAAAGTAGGAGTACCCAAATACGGAATGAAAGGCGTGGGCGAAGATCAGGATTC
>DAOWFP010000190.1 GCA_030637895.1 Bacteroidota bacterium
ACCCGGTGATGCTCATACCAGTGTTGCATAAATTCGGCCTTGATCTTGGCCATATCCACGCTGGACGGACATTCTGATTTACATGCCTTACATGAAAGACATAGGTCCAGTACCTTATAGATATCAGCCTGGTCAAAGGGCTTTTTCAGGTCTTTTCTGGAGAGCAGTTCACGCAATACATTGGCTCTTGCACGAGTGGTGGCCATCTCATCTCTGGTTGCCATGTAAGAAGGACACATGGTTCCTCCAGTCAGCTCAGTCTTTCTGCAATCGCCTGAACCATTGCACTTTTCGATAAGACCCATTAAGCCACCCTCATTGGAATAGTCGAAATAAGTGTCGAAATCCGGCGAAAGGTGGCCTGCCTCATACCGCAGGAAAGAGTTCATGGGAGGGGTATCGGTAATCTTTCCCGTATTGAATATCCCATCCGGATCAAAAAGTTGTTTTACCCTACGGATCAGAGCAAAATTCCGCTCCCCCACCATCAGGGGAATAAACTCTCCACGGAGCCTTCCATCCCCATGCTCCCCGCTCAATGATCCCCTGTATTTCTTGACTAATATTGCACTCTCCAGGGCAATGTCATGGAATAGTTGAATGTGCCTGGCATCTTTGAGGTTCAGGATAGGTCGAAGGTGGAGTTCCCCAACTGAAATATGGGCATGATAAACACACTTAATATCATATTTATCAAGTAGTTGGTTGAACTCTGTGATATAATCTTCCAGTACCTCCACATGCACACTGGTATCTTCAATCACCGACACCGGTCTCCCTTCTCCAGGGATGTTTGAAAGGACTCCTAAGCCTGCTTTCCGAAGGGCCCAAACCTTTCCAATATCACTACCCTTTACCACCGGGAAATGAGTCCCCATTCCGGCAGCTCTCATCTCCTTTTCCATGGTTGCGGTGCGCTGATCCAAAACCGACTCATCGCTGTCCACCAGCTCTACCATTAATACCGCCCCGGGATCGCCCGAAAGGAAGAATCGGTTCTTACGCTGGGTCAGATTCTCCCTGGTACAATCAAGAATGGTTTTATCCATCAATTCCACCGCTGTAGGAGCATGTTTCAGGGCGTACAGATTTCCCCTTATGGCTTCCATAACGGAAGAGAAGTGAATGGGAACCAGTGCTTTAAAAGGAGGAGGCAGGGGGACCAGGTTTAATTTAGCCTCGCTAATAAATAGCAGCGTTCCTTCCGATCCGGCAAGCAGTTTACAGAGGTTGAAAGAGGAATACCTGGCATTTTTTCCTCGATATGGAGGAGTCTCCAGCAATTCATCCAGTGCATACCCGGTATTACGCCTTACTACTTTGGGGTCCGGAAAACCGGACACAATTTCATCCTGGTTGGCCGGATCGCCAAGCATGGCATTGAGCTCACGATAAATATGACCTTCAAGTCCCTCTTTATCAAGCTTTTTAGTGAACTCTCCACTACTCAGGGGGCCAAATTCAACTACAGACCCATCACTCAGAACGGCCCGAATTGAAAGCGTATGGTCCCGGGTGGTTCCATGCACCAGTGAACGCAGGCCACAACTATTGTTGCCGATCATACCCCCGATCATACTGCGGTTGGATGTGGAGGTTTCGGGACTGAAAAAGAGGCCCGTAGAGCGAAGCGCAATGTTCAGTTCGTCCAGAATGACACCCGGTTCAACTCTCACCCATCGCTCCTTCTCATTGATTTCCAGGAGCCTGGTCATATGCCTTGACATATCCACCACCATACCATTACCCACCACCTGTCCGGCCAGCGATGTCCCCGCTGTTCGAGGTATCAGCGAGATTTTATTCTCACTGGCAAATCGCACCAGTTCGCGGATATCTGATTCATGTTTGGGGTAGACCACTGCCTGAGGAACTTCCTTATAATCAGAAGCATCAGTGGCGTACATCAGCAGTCTCAGGCGGTCTGTGAATAGTTCACCATCGATCCGCGCCTGCAGCTGGTCGAGTTTTGACTGCTCTATTTCCCTGGATTTTTTGATAATCCAACAAATATAGCAGATTCTTCATTCCTACCGATAGTCGGTGCTTTCGAATATTTTATCGGCCGAACCCGCAATAAATCCGCTGAACAGCTCCCCTTTGGCATCGGGATACCTCATGGCAAATTCATAGTAACATCCGGGTATAGTCTCTATTCCATCTCTGAAACTGACTTCTACCTGGTCGGCCAGGGTGCTGGACTGCTCCAACAGCTGCTCAGGTGTTCCTTTTACCTCACCCCCGGAGCTATTGAGCTCAAAACAATTCTCTTTCAGAAAAGAGTTGACTTCAGTGATCCCCTCAAATTTTTGCAGATAATTGATGCTGACAGTAAAGTGGTTGGCACGATAACCAAAGGCGTACATCCAGGCCGCATATTCAGATTCTTCCCTCAGGCGCATGTATACAGCGTGACTGACAGATGTGAAGATGGTTCCCTGAAAAATAAGATTCGGTGAAGCCAGCAGCTCCTGTGGTACGGCGTCCAGTAGCTCCCGGATGGTGTTTTGAAGCTCCTCTGAAAACTGATCCAACATCAGCTCACTGATAAATACCCTGGGTGATTCGGGACTACCAGGTAATTCGTAGTGCCTGGCCCTCAATTTCTTCGCTTCAAAATGGTAGTCCCCGGCCGGCTGATAGCCGGCCTCGATAAAGGGACGGGCAATCACATCAATATTGACCCTGGGGTCGTCAAAAGTTCGAAAGGCCACATGGTCGTTGACCACTCTTTCACCGGCATTCACAAAAAGGTTATGGATTTGTCCGGCAGCTGGATTTTCACCCGTATATTGCTCCCACAAGAGCTCAAAAATGGTTTCTGCTTTCATTATTTCTATGGTTTTATTCATTAATAACCATCAGCTCGCGAAAGTGTTGTAAAAGATCTGAAACAAGGCTTGAACTATGCTTTTTTTCATTAACTTTAAAGCTTGTTTTAAAATAACTCAAACCGCTGATAATCAATGGATTTAATTAATAGAATTAGAGAGAACGCACGACAGGACTGCCAACGTATTGTACTTCCTGAAGGAAATGAAGAGCGAACAATTATGGCCGCGGATGCCATCATCAGGGAAAGACTCTGCTATATCTACCTGATAGCAGATCCGGAAGAGTTGGATGTGAAGGTTAAAAAGTACGGACTGAAGAATATCGAAAAGGCCACCATTATCAATCCCAAGGACCATCCGAAGAAGCAGGCATATACAGAATTGCTTTACGAACTAAGAAAGGAAAAGGGGATGACCATGGAAGAGGCGGCCAAACTGGTAGAAGATCCTCTATACCTGGGAACCCTGATGATCAAGGCCGGTGATGCCGATGGTGAGGTGGCAGGAGCCGTCAATTCCACTGGTGATGTATTGCGTCCTGCTTTTCAAATCGTGAAGACCTTGCCTGGAATCAGCATTGTATCCGGAGCCTTTATCATGATCCTGCAGGACCACTCCTTTGGAGAGGATGGTGTACTGGTTTTTGCCGATGGTGCCGTACATCCCGATCCCGACGAAAAGCAACTGGCAGAGATTGCGGTCGCTACTGCTGCCACTACCCGTTCCATCCTCGGCTTTGAACCCCGGATTGCCATGATCAGCTTCTCCACCAAGGGAAGTGCCAGTCACCCCATGGTCGACAAAGTGGCCAATGCCACCAAACTGGCCAGGGAATTGGATCCGACTCTGCTTATCGGCGGAGAGATGCAGGCCGATGCCGCACTGGTAGAGGCCATTGCTGCCAGCAAAGCACCCGACAGTCCCATCCAGGGCAATGCCAATGTACTGATATTCCCAGATCTGAATGTGGGCAATACAGCCTATAAACTGGTGCAGCGCCTGGCCAAAGCAGAAGCCATAGGCCCTGTCTTACAGGGAATGGCTGCACCCATCAATGATCTTTCAAGGGGCTGTTCGGTGAGCGATATAGTCAACCTGGTAGCCATAACATCCAACCAGGCTGCCGGATTGAAGAAAATGAAATAATTAATTCACAGGACTTAACGGACATATATTCATGATTATTTTAGTATTAAACTGCGGCAGTTCATCCATCAAGTACCAGTTATTCAATATGGGTGACACCGCAGAAGTGATCGCCAAAGGGATGGTGGAGCGAATCGGGTTTACTGATGCTGTTATTTCCCATAAACCTGCCGGGAAAACAAAACACAAGCAAATATTGCCCATCATGGACCATACTATGGGGATCAATCTGGTTATGGCTTCCCTGGTAAACGAAGAGCATGGGGTTCTAAAGAATGTTGAAGAAATCTCTGCCGTAGGGCACCGCGTGGTGCAGGGTGGTGAAAAATACAAAGAGAGTGTGCTGATAACCAAGGAAGTCATCCAGGATATTGAAGCCTGTGTTGATCTGGCTCCACTGCATAATCCTGCCAACCTGAAAGGGATCATTTCCATTAACGCACTGTTGCCCCGCATCCCTCAGATCGCTGTATTTGACACCTCCTTTCACCAGAGCATGCCCTCACATGCCTATATGTATGCCATTCCACGCGAATACTATGAAAAGTACGGTGTTCGGAAATACGGCTACCACGGCACCAGCCACAAATTTGTCTATAAGAGGGCCAGTATGTTCCTGAATAAAGATACACGTGAAATGAAAGTAGTTTCCTGTCACCTGGGAAATGGTGCCTCGGTCACCGCCATTGAACATGGAAAATCATTGGATACATCCATGGGATTCACCCCGGTGGACGGATTGATCATGGGCACCCGTACTGGAGATATCGATCCCGGCGTACTGTTGTTTTTGGCCGATAAGGAGCACCTGAGCCTGAAAGGGATCAGCAACATGATCAACAAGCGAAGTGGGATCATGGGGATCTCAGAGATTTCATCCGATATGCGCGACCTGGAACTGGCCTATTATGAAGGAAACGAACGTGCCAATCTGGCGCTGACCATGTACGCCTACCGGGTAAAGAAATTTATCGGGGCCTATGCAGCCATTATGAACGGTCTGGATCTGGTAATCTTTACAGGAGGTATCGGGGAGAACGATTTTAATATCCGCCGCATGATCCTCCAGAATATGGACTACCTTGGGCTTGATTTTGATGAGACAGGGAACCATGGGGTGAAAGGAGAAGAAAAAATCATCTCCAAACCCGATTCCAGGGTGACCGCCATGGTGATAAAAACTGACGAAGAGCTTGTAATCGCAACAGATACCTATAAAATCCTTGAGAAGTGTTGTTAAGGGCTCAAATGTGTTGAATATCATAACTGGATACCCGGTTCGCACCGGGTATTTCTTTTTCTTTGTGATGGAAAAACAAATAGGAACATGCTGACAGAACTTTCCCAGTTGCGCGAATTATTAGATAGAAGCCACAAGCCCAAGAAGCTGGTACTGGCCGCATCCGAAGATGCTCACTCCCTGAATGCAGTGTTCAATGCTGCCTCTGAAATGATCATTCGTCCCATCCTGGTCGGTGATCGCGAAAAGACCTTTGGAATGGCAGAGATCCTGAACCTGGATATCAGCAAGTTTGAGTTTGTGGAGGCGAAAAATCCGGAGGATGCAGTTGCCATCTCAGTAAAGATGGTTCATGATAAGAAAGCTGATGTGCTGATGAAAGGAAAGGTCGGTACCTCCGATATGCTCCGTAGTGTGCTCAATAAGGAATACGGATTGCGTACGGGGAAACTCCTCTCCCATTTTGCCTATTTTGAAGTGGAGACCTATCACAAGCTGATTGCCGTGACCGATGTGGCCATGAACATTGCACCAAGTCTGACAGAAAAAATCGCGATACTCAATAATTCGGTAAAGATCCTGAACAACCTGGGTATTAAAATGCCCAAAGTGGCTGTACTTGGTGCGGTTGAGAAAGTCAATACCGAAATGGGTGCCACCCTCGATGCAGCCCTTCTCTCTAAAATGAACCAGCGCGACCAGATTCTGAACTGTATTGTGGACGGACCACTGGCATTTGATAATGCGGTATCTGTCGAGAGTGCCAAGCATAAAGAGATCAAAAGTGATGTGGCCGGCGATACAGATTTGCTGCTGATGCCCGATATTGAAGTGGGCAATGTCCTATACAAATCACTGGTATTTTTTGCCAAGGCCAAGGTGGCCTCCATGATTGTGGGTGCTTCTGCTCCCATAGTACTAACTTCCAGATCCGATTCTGAGCAGGCAAAATTTGATTCCATCCTCCTGGCAGCAGTGGCGGCCGAAAACGGTGGGAAAAGCTAAAAATCGGGCTTAAAACAGGCTTATAATGGATGCTAATCATATACTCGTTATCAATCCGGGTGCAACTTCCACAAAAATTGCTGTCTACCAGGGTAACAGATCAGTATTTCTGCTTACAATCCGGCACGAATGCGGCGAACTGGAGGCCTTCAGCACAACAAGCGATCAACTGGACTACAGGCTTAACCTGGTGCTAAGCGAAGTGGAAAAGAACCACATACCTTTCGATAGCGTTGGTATAATTGTTTCCAGGGGCGGATTGCTTCACCCCATCGAGTCGGGTGTATATGAAGTGAACAAGGCCATGATCGCCGATCTGGAAACAAGTGTCATGGGCGACCACGCCAGCAACCTGGGTGGATTGATCGCTCACAGCCTACTCCGGAAATTTCCAAATGCCAGGGCCTATATTGCCGATCCGGTAGTTGTGGATGAAATGCAGGATGTGGCCCGGATCAGCGGTCACCCCGAATTCGAACGGATCTCAATCTTTCACGCACTGAATCAGAAATCAGTGGCCCGCACCTATGCCCATTCCAGGGGAGTGGAGTATGAGGATCTGAACCTGGTCGTTGCCCACCTGGGTAGCGGTATTTCGGTGGGCGCCCATGAAAAAGGCCGGGTCATCGATGTCAACAATGGCCTGGATGGTGAGGGGCCCTTTGCTCCCGAACGCTCCGGCACCCTGCCTGCCGGAGCCCTGGCAAGGTATTGCCTGGAGAAGGATGTAAGCTGGACCCAGGTGAGAAAAATGCTTATTGGCGAAGGAGGTCTCTATGCTTATGTGGGACATAAAGATGCACAGCGACTGGAAAAAGAGGCCAGGGAGGGCAATGCCAGAGCTATGATCCTTCAAAAAGCCATGGCTTACCAGATAAGTAAAGAGATTGGTGCCATGTCTACTGTGCTGGGTGGGGAGGTTGATGCCATCCTGATCACCGGCGGTATGGCACATAATCCTGATCTTACGGGAGAAGTAAAGAAACGGGTTGAGTTTATCGCTCCGGTTCTGATCTTTCCGGGTGAGGATGAGATGCGTGCCCTGGCGCACAACGGTTCGCTCTTACTCAGTGGGAAAATCAGTGCCCGGAAGTATGAAATAAAAAAAGAGCGTTGATGAAAAAGGCTGCACTGCTGCTTCTTCTTATCGCTATAACTTTTTCACTTGTTGCTCAGGAGGAGGAAGAGAACAGCAGGAAAGGAAAGTTCTTCCTGATTCCCGAGATCTGGCTCTCTTTCGGAAGCAGCACCTACATCGATATAGCACCCATGGTGGGATACCATCCGCTGGACCGGCTGGCGATTGGTCTGGGACCGCATTATATCTACCAGTCCTACAATGCCTCTTCCAGCGTTCTCTATGATTACCAGACCCACTCTTACGGGCTCAAGGGCTTTATCCGCTTTTCTCTGATCACAAATGCAGAAGAGTGGCTACCCATAAAACTGTTTAGTGAACTCTTTGCTCATTTTGAGTATGAGGGTCTAAGCCTTGAAAAAGCCTATTATGTTCCTCCCTATACGGAAGAGGGTCGCTATATTTACCATGGATTTTTGTTGGGTGGGGGTTTGTCGCAACGGGTGGGCATCCATAACAGCGTCTCATTTACCGTGCTCTGGGATATTAATGAATTGACTATCTCACCTTATACAAACCCGGTATTCCGGGTCGGATTTAATACCTATTTCTAATGGAACACTTTAATTCGAACGGACTGCTCATTCTTGGGTCCCTGATTATCATTATCTCCTACCTCTTTAACCTGGTAGCCAGCCGGTACAGCATTCCCAGCGTACTTTTGCTGATTGTCCTTGGTGTGGCATTGAAAGGACTGGTATCGGCCACAGGCATGCAAACGCCCGATCTGACTCCCATTCTTGAGGTGTTGGGCACCGTCGGACTAATCATGATCGTGCTTGAGGCATCTCTGGATCTGGAACTGGAAAGAGAGAAAAGAAAAGTGATCTCAAGAGCCTTTTTCACTTCTCTGGTAACCCTCCTGCTTTCAGCCCTTCTTATTGGCGGGATCATGACCATCTACCTGAAGGTTGATATGACTACAGGGCTGCTTTATGCGGTACCACTCTCCATAATGAGTTCGGCCATTATTATCCCCAGCGTTTCGGCACTTTCAAAGGACAAGCGTGAATTTATGGTGTATGAAAGCACCTTCTCTGATATCCTGGGGATCATGCTGTTCTATTTCCTGATCAGCAGCATGAAGGCTGAAAGTGTCGGGGAAATGGGACTGGATGTATTGCTGAACCTGAGTCTGACTGTACTGGTTTCGGTAGCGGCCAGCTATTTACTGATCTTCCTGTTTCAAAAGATCCGTACCGAATTAAAGCTATTCCTGCTGATCGCCGTGCTGATACTGCTCTATGGCATCAGCAAGATGTTCCACCTCTCCAGTTTGCTTATCATCCTGGTATTTGGATTGATGCTCTCCAACCGGAACATCTTCTTTCCCGGAAAACTTCGCAAATATCTGGATGTAGCTCAGATGTCTTCCATCTTTGACAATTTTAAAATGATTACCCTGGAGTCCTCGTTTGTAGTTCGGACCTTCTTCTTTGTAATCTTCGGATTTACCATAATTCTTACCAGCCTGATCAATTTTGAGGTGTGGCTGGTGAGTATCCTGGTTCTGGCTGTCCTCTATGGGGTGCGTTTCGCCTGGTTCCGCCTGGTAATCCGAAAAAATATCTATCCGGACATCTGGATGGCCCCCCGGGGATTGATTACCATCCTGCTTTTCTATTCCATTCCCGAAAATCTGGCGGTGGCCGAGTTCAATGAGGGAATCCTGCTGCTGGTGATCCTGGCCTCCAGCATCACCATGGCAGTTTCCATGATCAGATATCGTAAGAATCCTCAACAGGGTGTGTCACTGGAGGTTAATGGTGGTGCGAAGGATCAACTTCCGGCCGAAGGTTCATTACCATCGGACGATGAACTTGTTAATTAATTGCCAATTAAATCGAGAGGGGCTATTTCGCTTTAAATAAAGCGAAATATTTGCTTTCTTTGCATCTTTAAAAATGTTAAGATCATGATTGCTGAAAAGAATAATGTTATTTCCATCGTATATGAACTTCGTTCAGACTCAAAAGAGGGTGAAGTTGTAGAATCGCTGACCAGTGAAAATCCCCTGACCTTCCTTTATGGAACGGGTGGATTGCTTCCCAAATTTGAAGAGCGGCTCAATGGTATGAAATCCGGTGATAACTTTGAGTTTCTGCTTCACAGTGAAGATGCCTATGGACCAGTGGTGGAGAATGCCATCGTGCATGTTCCACAAACGGTATTCGAGGTAGAAGGTAAGATCGATGAGAACCTTATGAAGATTGGAACCATGGTTCCCATGATGGATGCCGAAGGGAGGCGCCTGAATGGAAAGGTTATTGCCCTGGAAGGCGATGCCGTAAAGATGGACTTCAATCATCCCATGGCAGGAAGTGATCTCTTTTTCAAAGGAGAAGTAACCGATGTACGCAGTGCCAGCGAGGAGGAGCTCTCACATGGTCACATACACGCTGAGGGTGGCTGCGCATGTGGTGGCAATGGTGAAGGTTCCTGTGACGACGAGAATTGCGGGGATAAAGGTTCTTGCAATGACGATGGTGGTGAGGGCGGCTGCGGTTGCGGTTGCTAATCCATCTCTGAGTCCCAGCCGGGTTCAAAGCGGTCCGCATCTTTCCAAGCCGGGAATTTCTCTCTGAAATTCCTCAGTTTTTCCAGATCAAGAACAGATATCCCCATGGCGGGTGCATCATCCATTCTTAGGATTTCACCTCCAATGGGATTGATCGTACATGTACCCCCTATGGAAGGGATTCCCGTTCCATCGGTTCCCACACGATTGGTACCAAGAAGATAACTCTGGTTCTCCATGGCACGAGCCGTGGTAAGGATCTCCCATACATGATGACGGGTGGCGGGCCAGTTGGCAACATAAAGCATCACATCATAATCTCCCCTGTTCCTGCTAAATACCGGGAAACGCAGATCGTAGCAAATCTGGGGCAGAATCCGAAAGGGTCCCAGCTTAAAGATCTTCCGCTCCTTCCCCTGGCTGAAGTTCTCCTTCTCCCCGCCCGGACGGAAAAGGTGTCGCTTGTCATAATAATCTTCGATCCCCTCCGGGGAGACCCAGAGAAGGCGATTATAAATCAAGCCATCATGCTCCCGGTAAATAAGGCTGCCCGTTATATGACATTGCTTTTGCTTTGCCAGTTTCTTCATCCACTGGACCGCTTTACCGTTCTCTCCTTCAGCCAGTTGCTCTGATCGCATGGTAAACCCTGTGGAGAAAGTTTCAGGCAATATTACCAGGTCGGTATCCGATTCGGCCTTCTCCAGCATCCCTTCCAA
>DAOWFP010000059.1 GCA_030637895.1 Bacteroidota bacterium
AGGACCTATTCTGACATGTTTGAAAGTTACAACGCCAATAAGTCTTCGGCTAGTAAGGATGAGAAGGATGCCATCACCTTTGTGAAACAGAAACTGGATTCTGCCAGGTGGTTTATCGATGCCATACGGCAACGGCAGAATACCATGTTGCTGACCATGAATGCAATTCTGGAGTATCAGGAGAATTATTTCTACGAAGGAGATGAAACCAGGATGCGTCCTATGATCCTGAAGGATATTGCCGATATGACCGATCTTGATATCTCCACGATCTCGAGGGTGGTGAACAGCAAATACATTCAGACACATTTTGGGATCTATGCCCTGAAATATTTTTTCTCTGAGGGGATGCAGACCGATAGCGGTGAGGAAGTTTCCACCAGGGAGATTAAGAAGATACTGCAGGAATGCATCGATAAGGAGGAGAAGCGAAAGCCACTTACAGATGACCGCTTGATGGGAATCCTGAATGAGAAGGGATACCTGATTGCACGCAGGACAGTGGCGAAATACAGGGAGCAGCTGGGATTACCTGTGGCCCGGTTGAGAAAGGAACTTTAAAGGAGCTTATGAAAAAAGTAGCCCCGCTTATCTCTTACCTTTTTCATCCACTTCTTATGCCTTCCCTGGGATTGCTCATTATGTTAAATTCTGGTACCTATCTTGCCTTGCTCGACCCTGCAGTAAAGCGTGCCATTATGTTTGTAATGGCACTTGGAACTCTGGTTTTTCCGTTAATGCTGCTTCCAGTTCTTCAATACAGGAACCTGATGATGAAGGACATACAGGCAGCCACAAAGGGTGAGCGGCTGGTTCCCCAGATTATCATTCTGGTACTTTATATCGTCACCTTCGTTTATTTCAAAAGACTTCCGCTGCATCAGGTGATTCATGCCTATGTGCTGTCAGTGACAGGAACATTTTTTTTGCTTATCCTGCTAAACCTGAGGTTCAGGATCTCTATACATACCGCAGCCCTGGGGGGACTGACGGGACTGATTATTGCACTGATTTATCTTTACGAAACTCCTTTGCAGGGATTACTAATGCTTAGCCTCTTAGCCGGAGGCCTTACTGGCAGTTCAAGACTGGCACAGGGAGATCCATGGGGAGCGATACTAAGTGGGTTTTTCCTGGGTCTGGCAGTGGTCCTGTTTACAATTCTGGTGTACTAGACGGCTCCTCCTTGTTATTTTCATCCAGCATCACATTCAGCTTTATCAATACATCGTTATATACCTTGTCCAACAGTTCAGGATTCCGGGAGTAAACAAACATGGTAGTATCGAACATCTGCTTGGTTACCTGGTGCTTCTCAAGGATGGGTGTAAATATATCAAGGCTGTCCACATCATACTTCCTGCCGAATTTCCTGTCCTGTGTCACACCATCCATCAGGTGAATATCGACCAGCACGTCCACCAGCACGTCACGTTCAATAAACTCATCTCCCGTGATACCTTTATTCTTCTGACAGGCTGTAAAAGTCAGCACCAGCAAGAGGATAAGAATACCAGGGTATGGCAGTCGATCATACATTACTTGATGTCGTTAAATCGATAACCAATCATAATCTCATGCGATCCTGAATTGTATTTGCTGAGCTCGGAAATGCCAATGTCATAGGAGTAACCAAAGAAGAGCATATCATCGAAACTGTAACCCAGCAAAATACTAACTGCATCCTCGTAGCGGTACGATACACCAGCCCATAGCATCTTCTGCCATTCAATTCTTGCAGTAATATCAAAACTGAGCTCTTTCGGTGCGGTACCCTTGATCATCAGAGAGGGCTCGATGAGCCAATCTTCATCAATCCAGAAACGGTAAGCTCCTATCAGGTTGATATGTGTTTTCAAACGGTTTACCCCATCCTTATTATCAAAGATCGTTACGCTGTTATTCAGAAGCTGGGCAACTGAAAGTCCCACATAAAACTTTTCGGCATAAAGATACAGACCTAGTCCTGCATCGGGCAGGTAGGAGGTGCTGACTACTGAAAGAATGCTTGGATCTGACACATCAGCCGGATTGAGCTGGGTTCCATCGACACGATATTGCATGATGCTGGCATAAAGCCCCATGGAGAGCCTAACGTCGCCTGTTACAGCAATATTATATGCATAGGATCCCGTGACTCCTGTGCGGCTTGTAGGTCCTGTAACATCATTGTATATATATCCGCCATATCCCATATCCAGTTTGGCAGAAGGACCATAAAAGGAGATGGAGTTGGTCATAGGAGGATCCAGCAGTCCCACCCACTGAAACCTGTGATTGGTACGGATCTGATAGTAATCATGTACGCCGGCAATGGCCGGATTGATCACAAAATCATTGAACATGTACTGCGTATAGTGAGGCATTTGCTGTGCCTGCAGTCCGGTCGAACCAGCTATTATTGTGAACAATATGATATATGTAAGCCTTCTCATGCTACCTAATTATTGTTACGTTCCCAGAAATTGGCTTTGCTCCCGGGTAGGGGATAAGGATATAGTAATAGGTTCCCAAAGGAGCTTCTTTCCCTTTTGAGGTCCCATCCCACTGGCTTCCACTGTCGTATCCTACAGTTGAAAAGTACTGATCGCCCCACCTGCCATATACCTCAACCAGCATCTCCGGGAAACGCTCTGCGTTTTTAATTTCGAAATAATCATTGATTCCATCTCCGTTGGGCGAGAATACATTGTATGCCTGGATATCTTCTATGATATCAATGAATACATCGTCCACCTCCTCACAACCATAGCTGTTGATGGCAAAAACGAAATACCGGGTTGGCACCATCGGAGTGGCAATGGGATCCGGACTTGTACTGTTGTCAAGTCCTGTTTCAGGCTCCCATCTGTATTGATCAAATGGTCCTCCAGTAGTTTCCAACCGGATGGAGTGTCCTTCAATAACAAAGGTATCTTCGATCGTCTCCAGTCCCATTAGAGGATGGATGGTCACCGTGACAGAATCCTTGTTGTAGCACCCGTATGGGCTGACAGTTTTGGTAATGGTGAGTACAAAAGTGCTTGTTGTAGTCATTCCGGAAGCCACAGGATCCAGAATGGTCTCATCTGAAAGGAAGGGCGATGGATCCCATGAGGGGGTTCCGACCCCAGCACCCTGTAACTGTGTGGATGATCCGGTACAAATGGAAGCATCTTCTCCGGCATCTGCTTGCACGCTATCTTCACTGCTTACGATAATACTTTCGTTCCTTGTACAGTTGTTAGCATCTGTTATAAGCAGATCATATACCCCTGCCTGAATGTTGGATCGGTCCTCTTGAGTACTGCCATCGGACCAGAGGTAGGTAAAGCTACCAGATCCCCCCGTTACGGTAATATCGATTGCCCCAGTTGGGCTGAATGCGTTACATTGTGCAGGAGTCATTAAATGGCTGAAGAGGATCTCAGTTGGTTCCGTGATGATGACCGCTCCAGTAAAGAGCTTACCGGCTGCATCCAGGGCCACAAGTTGATAGGTGATATTTCCGGCCAGGTTTTCAAACAATGGATCAGACTGGAAATTGGCCCCGTTATCGATGGAATACTGTACGGCTCCTTCCGCATCCTGTGGAACAAATACAATCCTTCCGTCATTGGCTCCAAAACAGCTTACGTGCGTGACATTGACCACTACATCCAGAGGCAGTACATCCAGAATCACCACCGACTCTTCATAGGTACAGCCATCCTGGTCGCGGACAATCACCTGGTAAGTGGCAGGTACAAGGTCGATATATGTTGTTGTACTGGTAAAGGGCCCGGCCAGACCATTGATGGAATATTCGTATGGGGTCGTTCCTCCGCTTACATTTGAAATGGTGATGGTCCCAAGGGTTCCATAACTCACATCTGTTTTTACCACAGTGGCCAGTACCGGAACCGGTTCAGTAATGCTTGCAGGGGCGGTGACAGTACAGCCATTGGCATCACGGATCCAGGCAGTATAATCGCCTGCAGGCAGGCCGCTGAAAGTACCTGTTGGCTGGTAGTTAACATCATCCAGGGAGAATTCCAGTAGGCCTGTTCCTCCTGATCCTGTTACCTCGAGAGCTCCATTGGTATTGCCGGCGCAAACAGTGACATCAGTGATCGTGATATTATCTATGGTCAGCTCGGGAGGGGTAAGAATGACCACTGTTGTATCATGGGTACATGCATTGCCGTCTATCAGGGTAATCACATGGCTACCTCCCTGCAAATTCTGGAAATCGCCAATAGTTACAGGCGTATCCCCATTCAGGGAATAGCTTATTGTACCCGTTCCTCCAATAGCGCTGATTCGGATTCTTCCATCCGGGCTATAAAAGCAGGTAGTAATATCATCCTGAATGTATGATGTAATCTGGAATGGTGGAGGCTCTACAAGAACATTAAGGGCGCCATTCACACTGCATCCGGTAGCATCCATTACCACGGTCTGGTAGCCGCCCGGAGCCAGGTTGATGAAAATGTTGGTGGAATAGAAATCTGTTCCACCGTTAATGGAGTATGTATAGGGTGCAATTCCACCTGAGACTCCGTTAATGGAAATTGTTCCCAGGAGGTTTCCCGGACAAAGGTAGGTGGCAGTCTCACTCTGGATCAGGATCTCCTCAGGCTCCAGGATGGTAATGGTATCCATGAACACACACATGTTTACATCTCTTGTCCAGATGGTATATGGGCCGGGAGTCAGTGATCCTAAGGTGGCCCCTGGCTGGTAATTTACACCATCGCTTGAATATTCATAGCCTCCGGCTCCTCCTGTGGCAGCAACTGTAATGCTACCATCGTCAACACCGAAACAGCTAATATCTGTTTTATTCAGAATGACTGAGAGTAGCGGTGGTTCTGATATGGTGGCCAGACCGGGGAAGTTGAATATGCAGCCGTTTGCATCGGTGATAAGCAGGGAGTATGTATCGGCTGGCAATCCCACAGGATCTTGAATGCTGGAGACAGGTGTTCCGGAACTGTTGCTCCACTCATATATATAAGGTGCAATACCTCCGCTTACATTGATGTCAATGGACCCGCTGGCATCTCCGTTACAGAGCACATCCTGATGTGTAAAATAAGTAGCTACAACAGAGGATGGTTCAATGATGGTCTCCAGGTCTGGAAAGCTAAGCACACAAGAGTATCCGTCGGTAACAGCGAGGCTGTAACTACCCGGTCCCAGTCCATTCAGGTCCTCATCCGTGGAAGTGAATCCGGAAGGGCCTGTCCAGGCAAATTCATAGGGGAACAAGCCCCCGCTTACAGAAATGTCAATGATTCCGTCGGTGAGTCCACCGCAGCTTATATCTGTTTTCACAGAGCTAACCTGTATTTCGGGTGGTTCTGTGATGGTGGCAATGTTGGGAAATGGCACAGAGCAGATGCTAGAATATGTGACGGTAACATTGTAGGCTCCAGCCTCCAACCCGCTTATGTCTTCAGTTGTGGCTGTGAATCCGGACGGACCGGTCCAGGCAAAGGCATAAGGGCTTGTTCCTCCGGCAACGGTCAGATCAATGGAACCATTTGCATCTCCAAAACAGGTAATATCCACCTGGGTGGCGGTAGCTGTGAGTATTGGTGGAGAATTAATCCATTGAGGAGCAAATGTTTCCACACAACCTGCGTTATCAGTGACTTCCAGAATGTAACTACCAGCTCTTAGGCCCGTAATATCTTCTGTGGCGGCGGTGAATCCAAAGGGCCCGGTCCATTGATAGGTGTACGGAACAGCACCTCCGGAGATGGTAGCATCAATGGCTCCGTCAGAACTGCCCACAGCCGCGCAAGTAACATCCGTAATTACAAAGGTGCCTGCAATGAGTGAGTTTTCAGTGATTTCAATAGCGGGAAAAACCGTGTTACAGCCATTGGCATCTGTAATGGTCAGATTGTACTGCCCAATTGCCAATCCGCTTATGTCTTCAGTTGTGGCTGTGAATCCGCTGGGACCGGTCCACATAAAGCTATAATTCGGAGTACCTCCTGTTGGGGTAATCTCAATGGATCCTGTGGACTCCCCATTACATGCCACATTTGTTACAAGGTCGATTGTTCTATCGATCAGGTCAGGATTATTAATGGTAATACCGGACCTGATATCAGTAGAGGTACAGGAACCTCCATCTCTTGCCGTAACTGTATAGCTTCCCCCTGGAAGGTTGGTAAAGATACCCGTTGTATTGCTTGGAGAGACTGGTCCGCTCAGCTCATAGACAGGACTACCTGATTCGCCGATTGCTGTTACGGAAATTGTTCCGTTATTGTCATTGTTACAACTAATGTTGGTGGATGCCAGATCGGTTATCAGCATGGGATCGGGACCATCCACATCTGCGATCATGTAAACAGAGGTCCCCGCGGTATCCTTTACACCAATTAGGTAAACATCTAACATTTTTCGTCCCACAGAGGTAATGGAGGTACTAAAGGTGGGCCCCCCCCAATCCACTGGAAACCCTACACCTTCATAAATGAACCATCTGTAAGGGGCAACACCACCCGAAATGTCGAATGAGATGGTTCCATTCGTTGAATCCGAACAAGAGGTCGGTGTGGTGATGACATTGGTGATGGCCAGATTCTGGGCCGATAATGAAATAAGGGAAGATGCAAGAAGCAGGATTAGCAATATGGGATACCTGTATGCTTTCATAGAGACTCAAATTCGTGCTGTTCCAAAATAATACTGGAATAGCCTGTCATTGGTTGCAAACACTATCTACTAATGTTCACAGATCGTCATAAAATTATAGGTTATGAGCATAGGAGAGTTGCAAAGTTTTAAACAATGCTACCCTTTTCAATGCCGGCAAGGTATTTTTTCGAAATCTGTCTGACTGGGTAGCGGGCGGCAATCAATCCGATAATGAGCACCGTTACCCATATGAGGCAGATATCAAGTGCCTCAATCTGAACTGGGTAGGCATCAATAATAAAGGAACCGCTTCCAGTGAGTTTTATGACTTCAAAGTGTTGCTGGATCCAGCTGATGGCAGTACCAAGGAAAAGTCCACTTAGACTTCCAAGTACTGAAATAAGCCATCCCTCCACCAGAAAGATTCGTTTTATAAGCTTGTTTCCGGCTCCCATGTTTCGCAGGGTAAGAATATCCTTTTTCTTATCAATGATAAGCATGGAAAGGGATCCGATGATATTAAACGAGGCGATAATCAGGATAAATGTGAGAATCAGGAAGATGGCCCACTTTTCTGACCTCATCACACGGTAGAACAATTCATTCTGTTGCTCCCTGTTCTTCACATGGAAGCCATCTCCCATGAGGGACAGAATTTCCTGCTGAATTTCTTCACCTGGAAAGTCGGGATCCAGCTTCACTTCAAGGTGGGTCACCTCATCCTGATACAGGAGCAGCTCCCTTACATAGTCGATGGGACATATAAGGTACCTGAAATCGTAATCCTGCTCAATGGCAAATATGCCGGATGGGTAAATAAAATTTCTCCGGATCGATTCTTCGGGTTGTGACATATTGATTCGGGCCGTTCGGTCTATGGTATAGATGAAAAGTGGATCAATGAAGCTTAGTCCGATTCCCAGACTGTAGGCCACCCCCTGACCCACCACTGCATAGGATCTGTTTTGATCCTTCAGTTTCATCTCGCCGTCAAAGATCATGGAATCGAGACCGGAGACATCCCTGAAAGCTTCATCTACACCTTTGACGGTAGCAATATGCTGCCTGTCGTTGTAAAGCAGGAGTACATTTTCTTCCAGAACCTCCGACACGGCAGATACTCCCGGAAGAGCGAGGATAGCCTTCGTGGTGGCCGGATCGGGTATAAATGTTTTACCCTCCTTGGAAGAGATCTGAATATCCGGGTCAAATGTGTTATAAAGCGATTTTACCACGGAATCAAAACCGTTGAATACTGATAGCACTATCACCAGTGCCATGGTACCTGTGGTGATGCCCAGAACCGAAATGCCAGAGATGATATTAATGGCATTCTGGGATTTTTTCCCCAGCAAGTATCGCTTTGCTATATAGAAGGGCAGGTTCACTTTTTACACTTCACGATAAGTCCGGTTCCTGTGGAGTGTGTACCCCTGACATCGGCCATATTCAAAAAATAGCAGAAGGGGTAGACCAGCAGGTAGTACAGAGGAAGCACCAGCAGAAACACCTTACTGACATTGGCCAGCAAAATGGGATACTTCATGGAGAGTTTCCAGGAGATTTTGCCTGGTTTGCCATAGGAGTACTTGATCTGGATATTAGAAAAGCCTGCTTCTCTCAGCTTTTCATCAATCTCCTCTACCCCGTATCCATCCCGGACATGCTCGTCAATAAAAGACTCATCATGTTCGTGATGCACATCCGATCCTCCCTGGTCCGATGGAGTTGAGATTAACAGGATGCCACCGGGCTTTAAGCCCTTGTAAAGATGGTGGAATACACTACGATCATCTTCTATATGCTCCATCACATCCACTGAGAGTGCCAGGTCCCAGGCCTCATTCTCCTCTAGCTTTGTAAGATCGGCATATGAAAAGTGTACCTTATTATCTCGTTTGATGGCAGAAAAAAAGTGATTACAATCATCTACCTGTTCCTGCTTGATATCCAGACCGGTGATCTTAGCTTCAGAGTAATACTCCGACAGGTAATAGACATACTGACCGAAGCCGGAACCTGCATCGACAATCTCTCCCGGGTAGAAACCTTCTTTGTTCAGCTTCTTTAGCTCCCTCCGTATATGCCAGGACCGTAATAGTAAGAGGTCGAGTAGTCTGTAAAAAAGCCTTCTTAAAAAGGGTGTACTGTTAAATACTTTGCCCAGACTATTTTTGATGGGATCGTACTGCATTAATTATCTTTTAGAAGATCCTCAATCCGATCGATATAATCGAGGGAATCGTCGAGGAAGAAAGCGAATTCAGGTATGTGCCTTAACTGGTTCCTGAGTTTGTTGCCCAATTCGCTCCGAACCAGTCCCGCCTTGTCAGAGACAGCCTGAACGGCTTCCTGAGCATTTTCAGCCGGGAAGATGCTCAGATAGACCTTGGCCACTCCCAGATCAGGGCTGATTCGCACCACCGTAACCGTAATCATCTTTCCCCCGGTAAAGGTGGAGCCCTGTCTCTGGAAATATTCACCAAGCTCCTTTTGAAGCAACCTGGACACTTTATGCTGGCGGGTCGTGGTCATTGGGGCAAAAGTACGTTTTTTCAAGAACATTTTATAGTTTTGCACGATGGACACAGTATTAAGCGGAATCAGGTCGACCGGAAACCTGCACCTGGGAAATTATTTTGGAGCGGTTAAGAATTTTGTGAAAATGCAGCACGAAAACAGGTGCTTTTTTTTCGTGGCGGATTATCATGCCCTGACCACACATCCCAAACCTGAAAACCTACATGACAATATAAAAAAGGTCCTGTCCGAATACCTGGCCGCCGGACTGGATCCGGAGGTGGCTACCCTGTACATCCAGAGCGATGTTCCTGAGATCATTGAGCTCTATCTCCTGCTCAATATGAATGCCTATGTGGGCGAATTGGAACGTACTACCACCTTCAAGGAAAAGGTGCGCAAGCAACCGGAAAATGTTAACGCCGGACTGCTGACCTACCCCGTGCTGATGTGCTCTGATATTATCGTCCACCAGGCCGACAAGGTTCCGGTGGGGAAGGATCAGGAGCAGAACCTGGAGATGGCCCGCAAGTTTGCCAAGCGTTTCAATCATATGTATGGGGTGGAATACTTCAAGTTGCCTGAGCCATATAATTTTGGTGAAGAGCTGATTAAGGTACCCGGGCTGGATGGTGCCGGAAAGATGGGGAAAAGCGAGGGCAACGGTCTTTACCTGGCCGATGAGCCTTCTGTGACCCGCAAGAAGGTCATGCGTGCTGTTACCGATGCCGGTCCGCAGGAACCCAACTCGCCCATGGCCGAGCCGGTGGCTAATCTGTTTTACCTCCTGGAGCTGCTTTCAACTCCCGATACCGTGGAGCATTTCCGATCAGCATACAATGACTGCAGCATTCGCTATGGGGATCTGAAGAAGCAACTGGCCGAAGATATCATTACCTTCAACACACCCATACGCGAAAGGATCAATGACATCTACAATGATTCAGACTACCTGCGTAAAGTGGTGAAGATGGGGGCCGAGAAAGCCCGCGAAAGCGCATCGAAGACCCTTCGCGAAGTCCGCGAAATCATCGGTTATAAGCCCTTCTAGGCAGCACCCTCGTATATACTGCTTCACCGCTGAAAATCTTTGCTGCGCAAATATTTGTAGGCGGCATCAGCAGCATATACTTCGGGTTTGGTATGGGCATATAGCGGAAATCTCACGGAATTCACGAAGGTTGAAGGGCATAAAGCCTATGAAGATATAATTGTGAGGAATGCTTTACCCGGGTATAAAAAAATAAAAGTCCGCCTGTAGAGACGGACCTGGCCCTGTATTGTCAGGGATATGATGGATGAACTGTCACTTAGTATATGACAAATTGCGTGCCAAACACCTCACAGTGTCCAGTCAATCCCTGTTTTTCCCTGATTTTCAAGGTGCTCATTGGTAAGGGAAAAGTGCCGGCAACCAAAGAAACCGTTGTAGGCGGAGAGTGGAGATGGGTGAGCCGATTTCAGGATCAGGTGTTTACCTCTGTCGATAAGGGACTCCTTGGCCTGTGCAAAGCGACCCCAGAGCAGAAAGACCACCCCGCTTTTTTCCTGTGACACCACTTCAATTACCCTGTTGGTAAAGGTTTCCCAACCACGTTTCTGGTGAGATCCTGCCTGGCTGTCACGTACGGTCAGTGTTGCATTGATCAGTAAGACCCCCTGGTCGGCCCATTTTTCCAGGTTGCCGTGTTCCGGTATGGATATGCCCAGATCCGTATGCAGCTCTTTGAAAATATTGACCAGAGAAGGTGGTTTGGGAATGCCCTGGGGGACGGAGAAACACAATCCGTG
>DAOWFP010000149.1 GCA_030637895.1 Bacteroidota bacterium
GGCCAGTCCGTTTTTCAGTCGGTGGTAACATAGTGTGCATTTATCTGCTACTTTCTTCTCCGGGTGAAAATACCTGCATCCGTAAGGACATGCCTGAACACAATAGCCACATCCGATACAATATTTTTCATCAACCAGTGCCACACCATCGGGACTCTCAAAGGTGGCCCCGACGGGGCAAACCTGTGTACAGGGAGATTTTGAACAATGGTTGCACATTTTAGGAACGAAGAAAGTTTTGAAGATTTCTTCATCCGGTACGGATTGTTTAAATCCATCAATTCCCCCGTTTGGAGACTCAATTTTTACTTCGCCATTGTTCAAAATGGTGTATTGCTCCACCCAGGTGCGAAAATAGAATGGTTCTTCCGGAACATCGTTCTCCATTTTACAGCCCCGGGCGCAAAGGCCACATCCAATGCATCTTGTGATATCTATGGCAACTCCCCACCAGGGGCCCTCTTCAGGAGGAGGATCAGACGCAATCAGAAGTACATTAAATGGTTTTATAACTGAGGATAAGACCAGTGTTCCTGCGGCTGCCACAGAAGCTTTCATGAATTTTCTGCGTGATGATTTCATTCCATTCCCTCCCATAATGTGTGTGGATTATGACACTCGATGCAGTCCTTTTTCTCGGTATGATGTGTAGAGATATCAACCTGGAATACAACATCCATAGGTCTTGCCGGATGGATGTCATGGCATCTTCCGCAAAATTCCCTGCCACTCTCCTTTGTGATGTTTCCCAGCTGGGGATCCTCTACATGTGTGCCTCCAGGGCCATGACATATCAGGCAGGAGAGACCGGCATGCATTTCGTTTTCAAGTTTTTCACCTATGTCATCGTGACATGCATAGCAGTCCTCCTTGTCGGCAAAGGTCATCTCCCTTGCTGAGATATCGTTTAAAGATTCACCCCGGTAATGACCGTATTGACCAAATGTCTCAGGGACAAGAAAATGACGAACTATTAGGAATATACCGATGAAGGCAATGAAAAGCAGGAGGATTCTGTTGAGTTGTGCTGGCATGACTAGAACTGCATTAAATAATACATATAATCAATGGCTAATGATACAGAAAAATACTTTACAATCTGTATATTTGTATAGGCGAAGTAATTAATAGTCAGCTAATTTATATTAAAACCAAATAAATACTATGGAGGCTCAAAAGCATTTTAATGAGAAAGTTGAAGAACAGAGCAGCTTGCCTTTATTTACCCTGGGTATTGCATCTCAACTTTCTGAAATACCCGCCCATTCTATCAGGCAATATATCGACGAGGGTTTGATTATTCCATTTAAACTTGAGTCCAAACGTCATCTATTCTCCCAGAAAGATATTGAAAGGTTAAAGTTAATTCGGAGTTACATTCGGGATAGAGGGCTGAATTTTTCTGGTGTGCGTGCTTTAATGGCCATGATTCCCTGCTGGAGTATTCGAGAATGTTCGGAGGATGACAGATCTTCCTGTGGAGCATATACAGATAACTTTCAGCCATGCTGGGAAGCGTCCGAAAAGGGAAGGCTCTGCAGGAATGAGAATTGCAGGGACTGTGCGGTATACCATTCTATGGATTCAGAAACCGGAATTAAATCAGTTCTAAAAACCCTTCTGTAGATCAGGCATCAGGATTGCTCCCTGTAGGATTCAATGGGGGCACAGGAACAGACCAGGTTGCGATCTCCATAACCATCGTTGATGCGGCTCACAGAGGGCCAGAACTTGTTTTCCATTACCCATGGCAGGGGGAAGGCGGCCTTTTCTCTGGAGTAACTGCGGTCCCAGCTTTCGGTGAGCAGCGTATCAGCTGTGTGTGGTGCTCCCCTGAGCACACTCTCTTCTGCTTTTAGCTTCCCTTCGGCAATCTCCATGATGTCCTTATGGATATCGATCATAGCCTGGATAAAGCGATCCAGTTCAGCTTTGGATTCGCTCTCTGTTGGCTCCATCATCAGGGTACCATGTACCGGGAAGGAGAGGGTAGGTGCATGGAAGCCGTAGTCCATTAATCGTTTTGCAATATCTGCTTCGGTGATATCAGCCAGGGTTTTAAATTTCCTGCAATCCAGGATCATCTCGTGAGCCACCATTCCTTCTGTGCCGGTGTAGAGAATATCATAGTAATCTTTCAGAGCGCTGGCTACATAATTGGCGTTGAGGATGGCGATGCGGGTTGATTCTGCGAGTCCGTCAGGACCAAGCATCTTGATATAAGCATGGGAGATGGCCAGCACCCCGGCACTTCCGTATGGGGCAGCTGCCACGC
Organism: Bacteroidota bacterium; assembly: GCA_030637895.1. Taxonomy (GTDB): domain Bacteria; phylum Bacteroidota; class Bacteroidia; order Bacteroidales. The sequence continues at coordinate 2,276 of DAOWFP010000149.1, forward strand.
TGCTAATTCCTTTTATTCCACCGGTCTCAATCAGTGGATGGGTAGGCAGGTATTCCACCAGATGATTTGCCACACCAATGGGTCCAACTCCGGGTCCGCCACCACCATGCGGGATGGCAAAGGTCTTGTGCAGGTTCAGATGGCAAACATCCGCACCTATAAAAGCAGGATTGGTCATTCCAACCTGGGCATTCATATTGGCTCCGTCCATATAGACCTGTCCGCCACAATCATGCACAATCCCGATAATTTCCCGGATATTATCCTCAAAAACCCCATGTGTGGAGGGGTAGGTAATCATGATGGAAGAGAGCACCTCTTTGTGGCCTTCAGCCAGCTCCTTTAGGTGTGCAGTATCGATGTTGCCATACTCATCACATTTTACCACCTTCACTTCCAGACCGGCCATCACGGCACTGGCCGGATTGGTTCCATGTGCCGATGCAGGGATCAGGACTACATTTCGTCCTGAGTCGCCCCTGTCTTTATGGTATGCCTGGATCACCATCAGTCCGGCATACTCCCCGGCAGCTCCCGAATTGGGTTGAAAGGAGACTGTTTCAAAACCTGTGATCTCTTTCAGTGCCTGTTCCAGTTCATTTATCAGCTGATGAAAACCTTCGGTCTGGTCGATGGGAACAAAGGGATGCAGTGATGCAAATTCCGGCCAGCTTACCGGCATTAGCTGGGCGGCGGCATTTAATTTCATGGTACATGAACCCAGGGAGATCATGGACTGGGTCAGGGAGATATCCTTCCGCTCCAGCATCCTGATATACCGCATCAAAGCGGTTTCGGACCGGTACTTGTGGAAGGTGGGTTGTGGAAGAATCTCTGAATTCCTGGTGAAGGCCTGCTTGAAGGCAATGGCAGGTTCAAGGGAAGCCTGGAAGGGGATACCCTTTTTTACTACAAGAGAAAAGATCTCAAGGATCTCGTTAAGCCTTTCCTCATGTGTGCTCTCGTCGGTTGAAAATTGAACTGTCGAGTCATCCGGGTAGTAGAAGTTAATCTCTTTCTCTTCGGCAATATTATTGACATCATTGGATGTCATACCATCCGGCAGTATCACGCTGAGAGTATCGAAAAAATCCTGGTGAGCCAGGGTGTAACCCAGTGCCTTCAGTTGTGAAGCCAGGTATGCTGCACCTGTATGGATATTGGAAGCGATCCGTTTCAGTCCTTCCGGACCATGATAAGCTGCATACATCCCTGCCATACTGGCCAGGAGGGCCTGTGCGGTACAGATATTGGATGTGGCACGTTCCCTCTTGATATGTTGTTCCCTGGTCTGCAGCGCCATGCGCAAGGCAGGCTTCTCATTGACATCAATGGAGATTCCGATGATACGGCCTGGTATATGTCTTTTGAATTTCTCTTTGGTAGCAAAATAGGCTGCGTGGGGTCCGCCATAGAACATGGGGATCCCAAAACGCTGCGTAGAACCCACCACCACATCTGCACCCCATTCACCTGGAGGGGTAAGCAACACCAGGCTCATGATATCTGCTGCAACTGCAACTGCAATCTCTTTTTCATGAGCCGATTGGGTAAAAGCGGCATAATCCCTGATCTCACCGTCTGCAGCGGGGTACTGGACCATGGCGCCAAAGAAGGAAGCTTCCAGTGTTGTATCCTGATAGGATCCAAATTCAAGCTCAATACCCAGTGGTTCGGCTCTGGTTATTAATACAGCCTTTGTCTGGGGGAAAATATTATTATCAACAAAAAATCTATTCCTGCCTTCTTTGACTGCATTCCTGGAGCGTGCATTGTAGAACATGATCATGGCCTCGGATGCAGCAGTGGCTTCATCCAGCAGGGACGCATTGGCCATCTCCATTCCAGTTAGTTCCATAACCATGGTCTGGAAATTTAATAGCGCTTCAAGCCTGCCTTGAGAAATTTCAGCCTGGTAGGGTGTATAGGAGGTATACCAATTGGGATTTTCCAAAATATTACGCTGTATCACCGCGGGGAGTATGGTATTATAGTATCCAATGCCCATATAGGTATGGAACATCTTGTTCTTAGAGGCCACCTCCTTTATCCTTTCCAGATAGGTCTGCTCATCAACGGCCTCACTTAAGTTCATGGGGTGGTCTTTTAATATGGAGGCAGGGATGGTAAGGGCTATCAACTCGTCCATGCTTCCAACGCCAATGGAGTCCAACATAAGTTCAATCTCAGGCCTCCGGGGGCCCAGGTGACGCTCACTAAACTGATCAGATTTCATAAAATGGAATAAGTTATTAGCAGTAAGATATCCTTACTGAAGCGCAAATATAAAGAAACCTAAGCTAAAAAAAGTTGAAGGAAATCATGTTGTTAAGCCATGGTAAGAAAGGGGTTGTTCAAAGCTTCCTCTCCTATGGTGGAAGGATCTCCATGTCCAGGATAAACAGTTGTTTCCGGGGGAAGGGTTAATAGCCTGTTCCGTATGGAACTGATAAGGGTATCGTAGTCGCCTCCGGGCAAATCGGTACGACCGATACTCCCGTGAAAAAGTGCATCTCCCGTGACCACAAAACCTGCCTCGGGGGAGTAGAAGGAGAGGCTGCCAGGGGAGTGACCCGGAACCAGGAGAGCTATGAGTGAGTCCTCACCGATTGCAATGGAATCTTCGTCATCGATTGCTTGATCAATTCCGGAAACCGGTTCTACTTTAAGACCATAGACTTCTCCCATCACTGGAGCGTTGTTTAGCAATCCGGACTCATCCGGGTGGGCCCGTAATGGACAACTGTAGGCTGTCTGCATATGTTTCACGCCAAGGACATGATCCACATGGCAATGGGTATTCACCTGTCCGATAATCGTTAATCCTGCTGAGGAGATGTATCGGTCAAAGGAACTGATCTCTTCCGGTGAATAAAAAGCCGGATCAATGACCAGGCAATCTCCCTTTTCGTTTCTGACCAGGTAGGTATTGACCTGGAAAGAGTTGAATACAAATTCTTCTATCCTTAGCATATTATTGGTTTTTACCCCTTAACAGGGGGACAAAAGAGAAATGACCATGTTCACTCCGCGCATAGTGATCTTCTGTTTCTCTAACTACTTGAATCATTTTTTGACCGAATCTGTCTCCCTCAGGAACTACCAGGATGCCCCCCACGGCAAGCTGATTCAGCAGTACCTCAGGGATCTCCGGGGCTGCAGCAGTGATCAGGATTCTGTCAAATGGCTGGTAGGTGGGTAATCCTTCGTAGCCATCGCCGTAAAAAAATTTAGGCTTATAGTTCAAGGGGCCCAGTGTTTTCTGTGCATCCAGGAAGAGCTGGCGTTGCCTCTCTATGGTATAAACCCGTGCACCAAGTTCCAGCAAAACAGCTGTCTGATATCCGGAACCGGTTCCAATCTCCAGGACCTTCAGGTGCTTATTCACCTCCAGCAGCTCGGTTTGAAATGCAACTGTATAGGGTTGAGAGATGGTTTGTCCCGAAGAGATGGGAAAGGCTTTATCCGTGTAAGAAAAGTTGACGAAACTGCTATCCATAAAGAGATGCCGCGGAACCCGGCCCATGGCATCCAGGACATCTTCATTCATGATGCCTTTGGATCTGATGGAGTCTATTAGCTTCTTTCTTAAGCCTTTATGTCTAAAACTATCTGCCTGTTCCATTTGGATGGACAAATATAATGGATATTCTTAAACATATATGGAGTTTTTTTTGGCTCTTGATACAATTATCGGTCATAGGTTCGAGTTATAGAAATAGAGGTCGACCATTTGAATGAAGAACCAAAGGAAACAGAGATTACTGTACATCTTATTTGATTTTCTTGCTGCTATGGCGGCCTGGGTTCTCTTTTTTCTATTTCGAAAGATTATTATAGAGCCCCAGGTATTTGGAGCAGACATCCCTATCACCTTTGGCCCCAGGTTCTGGATTGGGACCATCGGCCTTCCTTTTGCATGGATCACGCTATATTATTTCACTGGTTTTTATAAGGATATTTTTCGTCGCTCCAGGCTTGATGATTTCATCCGTACTCTGCTCAGTTCGCTGCTGGGGGTGGTAGTTATCTTCTTTCTCCTGATCCTGGACGATATCATCCAGAATTATACCAATTACTACAGTCTGGCTCTAACACTCTTCTTATTGCATTTCACTTTTGTATTGATTCCAAGGATGATTCTTACCAGCAGAATGGTAGGAAAAGTCCACAGGAGGGAAATTGGTTTTAAAACCGTTATGATTGGGAGTAATGAGAATGCTGTGGATGTGTATCTGGATATTGTTGATCAGAAGTGGTCCAATGGATATGAGATACGGGGTTTCATCAATGTACAATGGAAGGAGCATTACCAGTTGCAGGATCATCTCCCCCACCTGGGGGGGCATGAAAATATGGAAGCCATTCTGATTGAACAACAGGTAGAAGAGGTAATCATTGCCCTGGAACCAACCGAACATGGAAAAATCGGGGATATTGTGAGCAGACTCTCCTTGCTTGATATAAAGATTAGTGCCATCCCAAGTATCACTGATATTCTCACCGGGAAGGTTAAAAGCACCACCATCTTTGGAACCCCACTGCTTGAGGTAAATCAGGATGTGATGCCTGCATGGCAACAAAATGTGAAGCAATTGATGGATATTGTGATCTCCATATTGGCATTAGTTATTCTGCTTCCTTTGAGCCTGGCTCTGATTATTGGAGTAATGCTTTCCTCCTCTGGTCCCATTTTGTATAAGCAGGGTAGAATAGGCAGGTTTGGCCGGGAGTTTCAGATTTTTAAGTTCCGCTCTATGTATCACAACGCAGAGGAGAATGGCCCAGAACTCTCCTCAAAGCATGATCCAAGAGTGACCCGTTTCGGACAAATGATGCGGAAACACAGGCTCGACGAAATCCCCAATTTTATCAATGTATTGAGAGGAGAGATGGCACTGGTCGGACCGCGGCCCGAGAGGGAGTATTTTATTGATAAAATTATAAAAACGGCACCTCATTATACCCACCTCCAGAAGGTGAAACCCGGAATTACTTCCTGGGGTCAGGTGAAGTATGGTTATGCAGAAAACGTGCAAGAGATGATTAAGCGGCTCAGGTACGATATTCTCTATATAGAAAATATGTCCCTTTTTGTGGATGTAAAGATACTCTTATACACAGTGATAACCATTGTAAAGGGGAGGGGAGTATAGGTGCTGTACTTAATTTAGCCCCCTGCCTTCAAGCAGTGCATCAATGGTGGGCTCAGCGCCCCGGAAATTAACATACATTTCCATCTCTTCCAAGGACCCGCCTTTCTCAAGAATGTTTTCCCGGAACGAAGTGGCGGTGGCCTGGTCGAAAAGACTGGTTTCCAGAAAGGCATTAAATGCATCCTTGTCAAGCACCTCCGACCACATATAGCTGTAATAGCCTGCAGAATACCCTCCCGCAAAAATGTGCTGGAAGTAATTGGACTTGTAACGGGGAATAATTTCATCAATCAGTCCGATCCGTTTCATGGAGCCCTCCTCAAAAGCATTAGCATTCAATCCAGAAGCATCCGTCAGGGTATGATAATCCATATCAAGGATTGATGCGGCTGTATATTCCACGGTTACAAATCCCTGGTTGAACTTGCTGGCAGCTTCCAGTTTTGCAATAAGCTCATCGGGAATCACCTCACCAGTCTGGTAGTGTTTTGCATATGTTTTTAGTACATCAGGGTGGGCTGCCCAGTTCTCCATGACCTGTGACCCAAGCTCAACGAAATCTGTAGCAACAGCAGTACCAGATACAGTCAGGTATTCACATTTTGTAAGCATGGAGTGTAGTGCATGCCCGAATTCATGAAAGAATGTAAGTGTCTCGTCAAAACTTATTAGCGCCGGTTTGTCCCCTGTGGGCCTGGTAAAGTTCATAACAATCAGGTGAACCGGTGTAACCTGCTTACCATCTCTCACATGAGCCCTTCGAATGCTTGTGCTCCATGCACCGCCTCTTTTCCCTGGTCTCGGGTGAAAGTCCATGTATAGGATACCCAGGTGCGATCCATCCCGCTCCTTCACCTCATAGGCCATTACCTCTTCGTGATAGGCAGGGAGTTCATTGCGGAGTTCAAAGGTGAGTCCGTAGAGCTTATTGACTACATCAAATACTCCATCTCTCACATCCTCCAGGCTGAAGTAGGTCCGAACCTCCTCTTCATCCAGAGCGTACTTCTCCTTCCGGATCTTTTCGGCATAGTACCACCAGTCCCACGAAGCCAGTTGAAAGTCTTCACCTTCCCGGTCGATCATATTCTGCATCATATTGGCCTCTTCTCTGGCTTTGTCCAGCGCAGGTTCCCAGACCTGCATGAGCAGATCATAAACATTCTCCGCATTCTTGGCCATTCGTTCTTCCAGAACAAAAGCGGCATGGGTCTCGTAACCCAGGAGTTTTGCACGTTCGATCCGGAGTTCCAGGATCTCAGTAATCAGTTTGTTATTATCATTTTCATTTCCGTTGTTGCTGCGCATATACATTGCTTCGTATATTGTCTCTCTCAGGTCCCTGTTTTCAGCATACTGGAGAAAGGGGATCCAGCTGGGCTTATGCAGGGTAAACATCCACTTGCCTTCCTTCCCTGCAGTGCTGGCAGCGTTGGCAGCAGCCGAGCGTACCGATTCGGGAAGACCAGCCAGATCAGTTTCATCCTCAATCACCAGCTGGAAGTTATTGGTCTCTGCCAATAAGTTGTTTCCAAAGGTCAGTGTAAGCACTGCCATTTTCTTATCGATTTCACTGATTCTTGCTTTCCCCTGCTCATCCAGATCGGCACCCCCTCTCACAAATCGCTTGTTAGTTTTCTCAAGGACCATGAATTGTTCCTGGCTCAGATCTATGGATTCTCTGCTTTCATAGACTGCTCTTACCCTTTCATACAAAGCAGTATTGAGCATCATTTTACTCCTGTGTGATGCTTTCATGGGGGCAAGGATCATGGCGATGGAATCGATCTCTTTGCTGGTCTCTGCAGAAAGCAGTTTTTCAAATACCCCGTTCACCTTCGCCAGGAGCTCACCGCTCTGGTCAAAAAGTTCGATGGTGTTTTCGAATGTGGGAGCTTCGGGATTGTTTACTATGGCCTCTATCTCGGCATCCTGTTCACTGAATCCTTCTTTGGCGGCTGGAATGAAGTGTTCATTTTCAATAAGATCAAAAGGTGGTACTCCGAATGGAGTTGTATATTCTGTCAGGAATGGATTCATAGGTTCTTTTTTTTCAGGGCTGCAAGCGGACAGGACAGCTGCTACAATTACCATAGCTACAATCAGTTTTTTCACAATGTCAGTTTTAGGGTTGAATAAATGAATGGCGCAAGATAGGACTTAAGTGGGGTATATAAAAGAAGGCTGCTATGTCGAGTAGCAGCCCTTTGGCAAAAACCTAAAGATCTTGCTGAGGTTCTCAACATAATGGAGAGTAATCGATTCGGCCGCGGGAAAGGTGAATGAGACCTTTTTTTTCCATCTGTTTTAATAGCCTGGAGATGACCTCCCTGGAGCTGTTCATGGCCAGGGCCACATCCTGGTGCGATCCCTCAAAAATCTTGGAGCCGGAAGAACGGTAGCGATTGGTAAAGAACTTCTCCAGCCGTTCGTCCATTTTTAAAAAGGCGATGCTGTCCAGGGCATTGAGCAGCTCATCGAAACGCATCTGCATGGAGCGCATCACATACTCTTTCCAGGTTTGATACATGGTCATCCAACTGTCGAGCAGCTCCACGGGGACGACTATGGCTGTGGTCACTTCTTCGGCAATGGCCTTCACCCTGCTTCGTGTTCGATCCATACAACAGATCAGGGAGACGGTGCAAACCTCTCCGGGCCGCAGGTAATAGAGCAGAAGTTCATTCCCCTCTTCATCGGTTCGGCTTACCTTGATCATGCCGGAGAGTACAATGGGAAAGGACCTGATATACTGATCCTCACGGATAAGCTCTTCCTGGGCTTCAAATTCTTTGAATGTACCGGCTTCGCTGATGGCTGACCTGAGTCCTGATTCAAAGAAGGGAAAGCGCTTCTTTACGATCTCCTCATCCATTTTTTATTTTTTTGCGAAGATAGGAAGAATGCGCAATATATTTGGGGCCCGCCTGATGCAAACCTTATTTAAATGGTCTCTTTCTCCGGATGGCACCTGTACCGTTGTCGGTCGAAGCGGATTGTTTTTTTCGCAGGGATCTTCCGTAAAGCATGACCAGGATCCCGGCAAAGAAGGGGGAGTATATTAACAGTGCCGGAAGGTAAGCTAAAATAATCCCCGCATTATACGCAATGGAGAGGATCAATCCGATCACGGCCAGGATCAAACCGGTCCGGTACCATTGTTGTGCCCGGTCCCGGTCTCCCTGCTTTACCGTTTCTCCAAGTACCCGCTCGTCCACCTGCCGGATCAGATCTTTGATATCCACTTCACTCATACCTGATTCCGCAAGCTCATTACGGATTGAGGAATAGCTCTTCCCCTCCATCTTCTCCCTGGCCAGTTCCTCAATCCTGTTTTCACTGCCTGTACTCATATGCGCTTACTCTTCTTCCATACCCTTTAAATACTTATCCAGGAAGACCAGGATCTGGCCGTAGCCTTTGATCTGGTTTTCCTTCTTTACGAAGCCATGACCTTCATCATCGAAAATAACATATTCCACCGGAACCCCATTTTCTTTTACGCCGGCAACAATCTCATCCGACTCCACCTGCAGCACCCGTGGATCATTGGCTCCCTGTAGCACCATCAATGGCTTGGTCACCTTATGTGCATGGAACAAGGGACTAATCTCATACAGCCGAACAGAATCATCGGTAAAGGGATCACCCAGCTCATCGTAAAGAGCAGTCCTGAAGGCTTCCCAGTAAGGTGGTATGGATTTCAGGGTCCTTAGCCAATTGGTCACTCCAAAGAGATTGACTCCCACATCAAACTCTTCAGGCTGAAAGGTGAGAGCAGCCATGACCATATAGCCTCCGTAAGAACCTCCCATAATTCCTACTTTATCCATATCAATATAACCCAGCCCTTCAAGGAAGTCTTTTGCTTTAACACAATCCATCAGGTCATCTTCTCCATGACGCTTATTGTCCAGGTTGTAAAAGGTTTTTCCATATCCTGAACTACCCCTGTTGTTCACAGCAAGAATGGCATATCCATGGTTCACTAAATATTGCGTCCTGCTATTGAATCCCAACCGACTTTGGCCCCCCGGGCCTCCATGGATCTGAAGCAAGGCCGGAACTTTGTTCTTGCTTGAAGCTCCATGCGGTTTGTAGAGGATGGCAGGAATTTCCAGTCCGTCGTAGGAGGGATACCGGATCACCTCGCCGGCCACCAGGTCTGCCTCGTTAATCTCTTTGTTAAGGGAGTGTGTTAAACGCGTGAAGTCGTCCTCGCCAAAAAGATGCATATAGAGATCACCCGGAGAAGTAGGGCTGCCAGCTGCCAGGCGAATCAACTTCTCTGAGCGCGAAATCGAAACCCCGGAAATATCTCTGTTTCCAAAATCTGGCATGGAGACCTCTTCTCCCGAAGCTGTATCTATTACTTTCACCACGGTTTTGGCATCCTCGTTAATCCCAATGACCTGGTATTTTGCATTAAAGGAGAAATAGGTATAGGAGACATCCCAATCAGCTTCGTATACCTTAAGCTTTTCCCCTGTTTCCAGGTGGTAGGAAGAGAGATAGGTGTATTCACTTCCTTCATTGGAGATATAATAGAGATATTGATCGTCCAGTGAGAAATCGGCCGGCGAGAAGGTGGCATCGCCCTGATGTTCCGAAATGTGTTTGATATCTCCAGTAGTGAGATTGAGCAGGTACATCTCGTTGTTTGACATGGTGATATCCCTGGTTAGAGTCAGGTACCTTCCTGTATTTGAGATGCTTGCAGGCGTCAGATTCTCCTTGTTTTCATAGATCAGTACCGGATCGAAATCCTCCAGGTCCATTTTATACATATCGAAAAAACGAGGATCCCGCTTGTTGGAGACCAGGTAGAGGTCCTTGAAATCACGGCTCCATCCACCAAATTGGGAGTTGGCTCCTTCCCAGGGAGTCAGGTCAGTAACTGTGCCGTCCGGTTCCTGTAAATAGAGATGATTGTTCTCGTCACCCCCTTTATCAGCAGAATAGAGAAAACGGTCATCTTCAGGAAAATAGGACTCAGCAAAGAAGGATTCTTCTTCCGAAAAAGTGAGTTGCTGTTCACCTGAGCCGTCCACCTTAAGTGTATAGACATTGTAGATGCCGCTCTGGTTACTGGAAACAAGCAGCCTGCTTTCATCGGCAGAAAAACTTCCTCCTCCGATGGATAGATTATCGTAAAACTGTTCGATGGTGTACTTGTTGACCTCAATAGGTTTTTCAGTACAGCCCACCATGAAGGCCATAATCATGGCCAGAATAATAAAGTCCGGAATTTTTTTCATGGATTGAAATTTTATGATTGACTAAAGTTAGTGCAGAATGCATAGAAAGTCAATCCATCTTTGACTCCCGAAAAGGAAGTTTTCAAAGGTAAGCTTTCATCAGGGCCACGGTGACAGCAAGCCGGAATCTGTATAGCGAATATGTTGCCCCGGATACAGCATCCACCTGCATCATATTTTGCTCAGCGAGAAGCATCTCTTCCATAATCGGGTAGGCGATTGCCGGGGTAGTTCCTGTAACACTCATCTCTTCACAATATTCCACATCTTCCTGCTTGCCGTAGCCATCATTCTTCACCTCGTTGTAATCGACCTCTACGATTTCACCTTCCTCAATTACAATTCTTACCTCATGCCTGTAGTCAAATGCATCATAGGGTGTTGCCCCAATATAGGTTCCGTCTTTAGCTCCTTCTGCACTTATGGGCAGCTCAAATGTCTGGATCATCTGCATGAATAAGGTATCAACATCAGCTGGGGCTGAGGTTTCCATCATAAAATGGAGTGCGACCAGCGCGGATTTAAAGTACTTATCCTCAGGTTTAAATGCTCTGATCCCATCAAGGCTATCTTCACTGCACTTACAAGAGTCGCATGATGTCAGAAATAAAAGCGGGACAATTAAAAGGATCGCTGGGACTAAAGACCGGTTTATTTTATTTTGTGATCTGGATTTAATCATTTCAGTAAAAGTTAAATGGATATGTATAAGGATAAGATGCAGGTGTTCCCTCAAACCCTACCTGCCGGGAAACCTTTTTTGCTTCCGCCTTACTCAAAAATTTCCTGGCTGCTGTGTTCTAATTTCCGGATCGATTCCAGGAGTGATGCCTCGGGTTCAATGGTATTATGTATTCCCCAGAACATGGGGTCGAACTGGAATGGTTCGTCGGCGAGGACAATATTGCGGCTCACCCGGTCGGCAGGATTGATGCGAAGACGCTGGTTCGGAATAAGGTCCGTAATGGCCATTTCAATGGAAATTTTATATCGTGAGCTGATCCATTTTTTTCGTTTTCTGACCTTCATTTCCACCTCGGCGCGTACCTGGCTCACATAATACCGGTTTTGAATAGATCTGTAGTCCACATGATACTTTGCCATCACCGGACGGATGTGAATCTTAGGTGAGCGGCTTACCAGGAAGAGACCGGGCTCCTTGTGGAGCAGATCAGGATTGAATTCAAAATCGGCGGCCAGCACAGCCAGGGTTTCCTGATCGAGGTATATTTGCCCTTTGAAGAGCAGATCATGAATTTCCTTTTTTTGCTGAAAACCGATGACATAGACCAGCCGGTCGCCATAGGTCATCATATCTGTAAATTCCAGGTTGTACCTGGTATGAAAATCTTCAACAAGAAAATCAGGACGATTTTTGATTAGATCAAGGCTCATGGAGGTGGAGATCCCGGAGCGCAATTTGATCAGGATCGTGTCTTCGGCGCTGACATCGCTTATCTTTCTTCGCTTTACGATGCTCACATGATCGTTGGATATTAGAGAAGAATAAGGCACTTTTGCCACATCCAGAACTGCCTCGGAGTAGACCATGCAGTGCTCATTCCGTTTTACCGACTCCCTGTAGAAAGCGGTCATGGTGGAATGTTCATCCAGGTAGTTCTCTGGAATCCTTTGAATAGCTTCTTGAAGCAACTTGACCGGATCGGTGTACCTGATGATCACCTCCTGAAGCGGAACCAGCTCCTTTTCCATGCCAATTTCAAGCTCCTCCTCCACAGGATATGTTACCGGAAGAACCTTACTCCTGTATCCCATATAGGATACAACCATCATGGGATCGGGAAGGTCAAGGGGCAATTTGAAGGAGAATTCTCCCTGTTGATTACTGATGGATCCCAGGCTGGTTTCTAAAAGAGCAATGGTGGCGTAGGGGAGTGGTTTTCCCGAACGTTTGTCTACCACCCTGCCTTTGAGAAAGGCCCGGTCAATGGTGTTGCTGATAGGAGTGGGGGCGATTACATTCTTCCTGTAAATAACGATGTTCTTTTCGATGGATCTGTAATCCAGTTGTGAATCAGAAAGCAGGGAGTCCAGCGCTTTTTTCAGAAGCAGGTCGGTGACCCTGAACTGGACCTTCTGTCTGCCATTGATTATGGATGCATCGTAGGTAAAGTGGTAGCCGGTTTGAAGTGTAATCTCTTCAAGAACCTGGTTGATGGTCTGGTTCCTGGATGAAATCGTAAGCAGAACAGGAGGAAGGGATTCCTGACTATGGACAGGAAATGATATAAGAAGGGACAAGATCGAAAGAAGAAGTGTCGGCCAAAGATGTCCGGACAGATATCCTCTTGGTCTATTTCCCATGTGTCTATCCTATTTGTTCAAAAAATAGCTATTCTCTTTGTGGCTGACACTCATTTCAAATGCAGTGCCAATGGTCTCCAGGATGGCATCAATGGATTGCCCGCTGTAAGAGGTGGTGATCCTCATCTCAGACAGGTCAAGTTCTTCCGTATGAATATCCACATGATAGGACTCTTCCAGTTCCTGAAGAACGTTAATCAGTGCTGAATTTACAAATTTGAAATCTTTGGTTTTCCAGGAAATATAATTTGGGTCTTTCTGTGTCGAACTGGTGAGCTTACTGTTTTCAACGAACCCAAACTCTTCAGGCTGCAGTTGAATGTATTGGTCAGATTTTTCCAGGGCTACCCTGACCTTTCCGGTTTTCACATAAACTTCAATATCAGATGGCTTATCAAGCTGCTTAACGTTGAAAGAGGTTCCAAGTACAGTAACAATCATTCCTGCGGACCGGACTGTAAACGGATTCTGGGGATCTGACATGACTTCGAA
>DAOWFP010000048.1 GCA_030637895.1 Bacteroidota bacterium
CAAAGAGTACTGTTCCACAAGCAGGCTGTAGCGTTGCGCCAGCCGGGGAGTCTGGTCTGACACATAGTGCAGTTTATTCTGGAATATGCTGTTTTGGGAGAGTAGCTGGGTAGAGGCTGCATAGACTGTCTCAATGGTTTCTGTCATCCAACAGGCAGAGACGGAATCTACAATATATGGTATATTCTGTCCCTGATACCGGACATATTGTGCAGTATAGGGGGAGCGATACTCCCAGGTTGCAATGGCTTTCCAACGGTAGTTCCGTGTACCTCCATCAAAGCCTCTCACATCATTATAAAACTGGAGTCCCTGCCAGATATCGTCCGGATCTGTTCCACCTGATTCCTCTTGGCTGTAGTACACTGCATCGACAGGAGGGCAGGAAAGAAGTGTATCATAATCGGAATTGTAAACATTGCTTGACGGGGTAATGACCTGAAGTGAATAGACTTTGCCCACACCAAGGAAAGGTTCATCAAGCCATGCCACATAGACCCCTTCGGTCTGCCAGTCCTCGGTATAATATTCTATGTTTCCCAGGTTATCCTGAACAGAGACCACACATCCCCCCACGGGTCTGAATACAGGATCACCATAGGGACTGGACACGGATACGGAGACCCGGTGATTTCCAGGTCTGTCACTTATCATCCCATCTATTACCATCACCTCCTGTACCTCGTTGATGACAGGTTCGTAGGGCTCGATGCAGGCATTACACATCAGCAGCAGCAACAGAATAATATAATATCTATTCGCTGGCATAGTTCCCTAATTTAAAGTTCCATGAGAGGGTAACCACCATCTGCCCGAAAATGGAGAGTTTGTAACCGTTAATGGTGCCTTCGTCATTCTGGAAATAGACCGAATATGCATTTTGCCTTCCAGTCAAATTATAGAAATTAAGCATCCAGTAAGAGTGAAACAACTTTCTTTCTTTTAGGTTCCCCTCCAGGTTAACGGAGAGGTCCAACCGGAAATAATCGGGTATCCGGTAGCTGTTCCGGTCGGCATAATCGACAAATTGAATTCCGTCCATATAGTATAAAGAAACTGGATAGGTCACCGGCCTGCCTGTGGTATATACCATATTGGCTGAGAAGCTGAGCCTGCGGTTAATCTTCACGTTGGTGACAATACTCAAATTGTGGGGACGGTCGAAGTTGGAAGGATATAGATCACCCTGGTTGATCTGCTCACTGGGAAATTTCGAATCTACCCTCATCATTGAACGGGCATAACTGTAAGCGATCCAGCCGCTCAGTTTACCAGCACTTTTCTTAAACAGGGCCTCAAATCCATAGGCATCCAGTTCACCCTGTAAGGTGACCGTCTCCACGTCCGGAGTGCTGATAAAGCTTGCACCATCACGGTAATCCACCACATCTTCAATCTTCTTATAATAAACCTCCAGGGAGGTGCTTATTCCACCCCTGGGGAAGTCCTGGTAGAATCCCATGGAGAGCTGGTCAACATAGGGAGGTACTATATTATAATCACATAACTTCCACTGGTCGGTGGGCGATATGGCAATGGTATTGCTCAACATAAATAAAAACTGGTTGACCCTGTTGTAGGAGAGTTTTAGAGAGTTGTTGGCTCCAAGCATAAAATTCAGGGCCAGACGGGGTTCCAGACCTGTATATGTTTTAATAAGCTCATAGGGTTCGGCATAAAAAACATCCACCACACTTCCCGCTTGGATGGGTAATCCTTCTCCATACACATTAACTTCGTCAGGACCAAGTACAAAATAGCTTGCAAAGCGCAGTCCCCCATAGAGGGTAAGTCGGGGCGTCAGTGAAATCTCATCGGCCAGGTAAACAGCAGCTTCCACTCCATTATCCAATCCCAGTTCCACAGGCACCCGCATGGAGATATCTCCATAGGGTAGTACATCTCCCCTGTCGAGGTTGTAGAGGATGGCATTTCCGCCGTAGGTCAGTTTATGCTTCCCCAGCGAGAGCCACGACATATCCAGCTTGGCTTCATAATGATCGATCCTGTATGACTGGGTCCAGGCTTCGGATGCTACCTGTTCATCGACAGTTGTGAAATCATAGGTGCCGTATACCAGCGCCAGGTCAGCTGAAGACCGGGAACCAAGTCTCCTCCGGATGTTGATTGATCCCCCTGCATTATTGTATTCATACTGGTTGGTCGTACCCAGCATAAAATAATCGTGACTGTAATAGCCAAAGGCCTTGATCAGGGTTTTTTCTCCTGCTTCCCATGTGAGCATCCCTGATAAATCGTTGAAATTGGCCTTACTGTTCCTGAGTACGGGATCTTCCAGCTTGGTAAGAATCCAATCCGAATAAGTGGTGCGTCCGGCCAGGATAAATGAACTTTTCCCCTTTTTAATGGGTCCTTCCACGGACAATCTGGCTGTAACCGGACTGATCCCACCGCGGGCCGTATATTTGTTCAGGTTGCCCTGACGGGCAGTAATATCAAAAAAGGAAGCCAGACGGCCGCCATAGGAAGCGGGTAGATTGCTCTTATACAGGGTAAAGTCCTTTACAATATCGGGACTGAATGAAGTGAAGAATCCAAACAGGTGGGAGCTGTTATAGACCGGGACCTTGTTCACATAAATCATGTTCTGGTCTGCTCCACTTCCCCTCACATTAAATCCGGCTGCTCCTTCCCCCACTGTTTGCACGCCCGGCAGCATCTGGATAACCTTCAGTACGTCCTTCTCACCCATCACAACGGGAACCTCATCCAATACTTTGTAATTGAGACGGTCAAATCCCATTTGGGTTCCCCTCACATTGTGGTAACGGTTCGCATGAACCACCACCTCGGTCAGTGCGATCACACTTCTCTCCATGGTAAGGGCAAGGTTGCCCCCGGAAAGTACCTCCATATAATAGCGTCGGTCCTCCATCCCCATGGACTTCAATTCCACTGTATATTTCCCGGGGTTGACCACCACTGTGAATCGTCCATCCACATCGGTGGCAGTCCCTTTTGTCAACTCTTCAAAGAAGATGGTGGCTGCTATCAATGGATCACCAGTCTCCACATCAGTGATCTTTCCATTCAGCACAACTACATTCTTCCCCTCTCCTTCGGCCCTGGTTCCAACACTAATTGTCTCCAGTATACCTGCCTTTCTGCCATCAATGTACTTCTGCTCGGTGGAAGTAAGACCAGCACCCTGCTCTTCCGTCACATTTGCTCTATCGCTGCTTCTTGAATAGTCTGGGAGCTTATATACCAGAGCTTGCCGATCGCTCAGATAGACCTCCCCTGACCCTTCTATATGATAGTAGAGCCCGGCGGGCAAGAGGGTAAGATCCAGAGTCCTTCGAAGAGAGATCTCTTCGCCCGATGCAGTGACCCTGACCCCCCTGGTCCAACTCTCCTGGTAGTAGAAGTTAAGCCCTGTTTTTTGCTCAACGTCATCCACGAAGTCCACGAATGGGATATCCTGGTAATTCCCCTTGAAAACGATATCAGAGTCCTGTCCCATCAGGGAGAAAGGAATCAGGATCAGCACAAGCAAACTATAATGGAGCTTAACTTTCATTGAGCTCCTCCATATATAAGATTGGATGCCGCCATAATAAACAGTTCTATCTGTTCGGTGGAGGCGGTCCGGATCTGTATTTTATTACTCTTGATCAGTTTCTTCAAATCCTTCTGCTGGTCTTTGGGGAAGAGCTGTACAAAACCCTTTTGGGTATTAAATGGATGGAAAGAACCTTCCAGTTTCACCAGATAAGATCTTTTGGGTGAAGTATACTCCTCCATGAACCTGGAGTCGCCACTCATGGGGACCAGGTTTTTCTTCCACCGGATATACCAGACCATCCGTCCCTCACCGATGACCTGATAAAACCGTTCCTGGTCCTCTTCAAATTTCAGTTTTTCGAAAAAATATGATCCTATGGAGAAATTATCCACCCGGTCGCTTACCAGGATCACCTGGTTATCAGCCCCGTTCATGGTCCGGTACTCAACCTCAACGTGCTGGTTATAAATATCATATTTAAGCCATATCCCGGGGTAAAGTTTTCCGCGAAGGCTTACCGAACCCTGGTGGACCCACCCCTCCAGCAGATAAGGATGCCCCAGGCTGCGTGGATGCCGGTTGTAGTATTGCAATCCATTGACCAGTTCCTGATCCTGTCCATAGGCCCATTCCACCAGCGCAACATACTCCTGTGAAGTTTCAGCAGTGCGCTCCTGCGCTCCCAGCGGTAGTTGAAATAAACATAAAAAGAGTATGACTGCAGCCACAGCCTTCTGTATATCCCCACTCATTTGATGAACATAGTAATTAATTTTCAGGTCAGTTCTTCTTTTGACTGACAAAAGCAAAAAACGTTTAATCACTGTATCGCATTCAGATATTCAGCCACTTGCATATGTCCACCCAGAGTAGCAAATGAGGAAGCGTCATCCCCATCCACATCTTTCAAGGACCTGTCGGCACCGTTGGCAATCAGCACCTTAACCACATCCATGTGACCCTCTGCAGCAGCATGCATCAGGGGAGAAAAATGTTCATCGGAGTCCACCACATTGGGATCAGCTCCACGATCCAGCAGGATTTTGACCGTTTCAGGGAAGGGACCGGTGGACGCATAAAGCAGTGCCGTACGATCCAGGTAATCGCACAGGTTAATTTCTGCTCCTGCATCCAGCAGGAAAATAACAATCTCCGAATGCCCGTTGAAAGCCGCAAACATCAATGCTGTATGTCCATCCTGATCAACGACATCATACGCCACACCCTGCTTTTGCAGCGTCTTCACCTTTTCCAGATCTCCATCATGAGCCGCCTGCCGAAAGGCTTCCTGCTCAGCCGGACCGATCTGCACCTGACCAATCTCATCGGTCATCTGCAAACTTTCTTTCTTCGTCTCCTCCTTCTTCTTCCCTCCACCGGATGCTCCTTTACAGCTCATCAACGCACATATCATAAGGAAATAAAAGAGAGATCGGAAAAGGGGGTGCCATGTCATGATCAGGGATTTTAAAACGGCTTGAAGATAAAAAGAAATTGCGGCATCTGATCTGTAGCCTGCAACTTTTTCGTTTTCAAATTGTCTTTAAAAGAAAACGAAGTATGAAAAATATCAGACTTATCACAATCGCCCTGTTGACATCAATTATTATTACAGGATGTGACAAGAATGGCAACCAGACCGTTATTGGTACTGGTGATGTGGAATCGATGGAAGTAGATCTTCCGGCTTTTGAAGGTGTAAATGTTACGGGCACCTGTAACGTGAATATTCAGATTGGAGAACCGCAATCGGTAGAATTTTATGCACAATCCGAGATACTTGATGTCTTAACATATAAGGTAAGCGACGGTATTCTGCAGATTGGGTTCAAACCAGACGTTACGGTAAACACAAGCGAAGAGATACGCGCAGAAATCACCATCCCTTCCTTCTATTTCGCAGGGATTACCGGGGCAGCTGAATTTGAAATATCTGGTGCTAACCAATTCGAGCTGGACATTTATATTACCGGAACCGGAAATATTGATGCCTTTGATATGGAAGTGGATGATTGCTACATTCAGATCACCGGCGCAGGCAATTGCGAGGTTAGTGTAATCAACAAACTGGATGTGGTGATCTCCGGTGTGGGCAATGTCTGGTACATGGGCGATCCCACGGTGACCACCGAGGTGAGTGGCGTTGGAAACGTCAATCCGGCGGGAAGCTAAGAGGCTGTAACTACAGATAAGCCTCTCTGCAATGATTCTCGATTTCCAGACCTTACAGGAAAAATTCAGAGAGCTACTTATTAAATATGGATTTCCTCCAGTACAGGCAATGCAAATAGCAGATGTTTTTGCTGAAACAACCATTGATGGAGTCTTCTCTCATGGCATCAACCGCTTCCCCAGATTTATTGGGGATGTTATGGATGGCACAGTGAAACCAGGAGTTGAGCCAGAACTGATCCAGAGTTTTTCTGCCCTTGAACAGTGGGATGGTAAACAGGGAGCCGGCATATCAAATGCAATATTTTGTGCTGACAGGTGTATGGAACTCGCTTCCAGCTACGGGATCGGCTGTGTGGGACTACGTAACACCAATCACTGGATGCGAGGAGGAAGTTATGGATGGAGGGCAGCTGAAAGGGGCTTCCTCTTTCTGGGCTGGACCAACACACTTCCAAATATGCCGCCCTGGGGTGGATCGAATACAGTGCTCGGCAACAATCCCTTTGTAATGGCCATGCCCAGAAAGGATGGCCACCTGGTGCTGGATATGGCCATGAGTCAATACTCCTTCGGCAAACTGGAGTGGCAGAAGCGAACAGGAGAAGAGCTTCCGGAATATGGAGGGTATAACCTTGACAACAAACTCACAAAGGATCCAGCTGAGATCCTCGAATCGATGCGCATCCTCCCGGCAGGTCTATGGAAGGGTAGCGCCCTGGCACTGGTACTTGACCTGGCAGCAGGCATAATCTCAGGAGGAAATACTACCCGGAAGATCGGTGAACTCAAATCAGAAACAGATCTTTCCCAGGTTTTTATCGCGGTGGACATTGAACGTCATATGACCCCTGAACAAAGAGAGAAATTGATGCAGGAAACCATCGACCATATGAAGGAAAATAATGAGCAAGTTCGTTACCCGGGCCAACGATCTCAGAGGGACCGGAACACACACCTTGAGAAAGGGGTGAATATTCCTGATGATATTTGGTCCGGAATACTCAAGTTATAATCCCACTTCCGGCCCCTTAGAAATACCTCCGACCATTCCCAAAGCGCGGATTCACAATATTGTTGTAAATGGATCCGAAGGTATAGGTAAGTCCGAGTCCTCCCTCCAGATGATAAGAGGTCTGGAGCTCCTGCAGCTGGAGCAGGATTTCTGCTTCGCTGGCCTCACCCCTGACCAGCGACAACTGGTCGTTGATACGGCCCACACTACCCCGAACCCGCACGGACAATCCCTTAAGGATTCGGATGCTGACAAAACCGCCAAACTCCACCCTGTTCTTTGAGAAATCATGGAAAAAATTGGATCCCCGAAGCGACACATTAATGGATCCCCATTTCTCCTGAACCTGGTAAGCAATTTCCAGCTGCTGCTGCCATAACAGCTCCTCCGTTTGATCGTAAATGGTGGTATCGTTGTAGATCCTGTAGGAGGGTCCGATGCCATATAAGAACCTTAATTGCCGGTGGGTGGACTTGGAATAGGGAAAAATGTTATACTCAACAGACGGCATGAAGTCAAAGGCCAGATCGATGTTGGTATAGCTTGAAGATACTAGCTCGGATCTTAATCCCGCTGACCAGTGTTCCCCAAGACTTTTCACCACCAGCAGTTCAAGCCCCGAGAAACTTTTATAGTTGGTATAGAGGGTATCGTCGTAGGTATATTTGGTCCTGGTATAGCGGTAATCAAAATCCAGTTCCAATTTCCAGTCATGTGTGATTTTGCTTGCAGAGACCGAATTTCGGAGTTCCAACTCCTTGTAAGACTCCTCCCCTTCGAAATCGGGCTCAGCTTCCAGTTCAAAAACCCAGTTTTTCCATTTGTCCTCAGCTACCTCACGTTCCACCCGATCGGTAGGATCGATCAGAACCTCACTGTAAAGTGGAGTTTTTGCCACATAGGGCATCATTCCCATCTTTAGCATCTGTGTTCTCCAGATCCTCTGGTAATCCCTTGTATCGTCTGGCCTGCTTGAATAAAAAAGTGTATCGTTTATGCCGGCAAACTCCTGCTGGCCAATAAATGCATAGGTATACCTGTTTCCCCCACTTCCGGTTTGTTCCCTGGTCTCCAGAATATATAGCTGGGCTTCTTTTACATCCCTTACGTAATTGACGTATGGCACCTCATCGCGTATATAGTTCATATCGCAGCGGGCACAATCGATAAAAATGCGAAGGCCATCCTCTCTCTGTATGGAGCTGTCGGCTTCCGCTTCCTGAGCATTCTCCGGCTCCTGTCCCAGCAAGGAAACAGAGATAAACATGAAAATGAGCAATGGGGTAATGCGGGCAATGACATTCTTGTCCATATAGTAGAAATTAGTCTTAGCTTACAGGGTTTGACCTCTGGAAGACACAATGGTTTAATATCACGATTCCATACAGAGGGCCTTGTTCAGCGCCCTTATGGCATTTTCGTAATCCTGCCGGCCAATGACAAACTGCATATTGACCTGCATAAGTGATTGGGAGACAGCCTCCACATTCACGCCACCTTCAAAAAGCGCGGTAGCCGCCTTGGCCAGGGAACCTGGATAGGTAATGTTGGTACCCATGGCACAGACCATCGCCGCCTCCTTATGGGTCACTTTATGGTAGAGCCCTTTCAATTCGGTCAGCATTGCATCAATAATATCCTTCTCCCAGAATACCATGGTAATGCTATTGGCATTGGTGGCCTTCAGGATGTAGGAGATTTTGTGCCGTTGTACCACCTTCATCAGGTTCATATCATAACCCACCTGTCCCACCATAAAAGGATCGTGTACCTCGATGGCTATGACCTTGTCGGTGCCTGAGATAATCTCAACCCTCGACTCCTCTCCCATATAATCATTTGAGATCAGCGTTCCGGGATGCTCGGGTTCAAAGGTATTCTTGATCCGGATGTTGATACCGGCCACTTCCAATGGTTTTGATGCTTTAGGATGAATTGCCTCCATGCCGATATCAGCAAGCTGATCGGCTACATTGAAGTTGGTGGCACCCACAGGTAAGGAATTTTCCACCCCCACAATGGCCGGGTCGGCACTTGAAAGGTGATACTCCTTGTGAATTACAGCCTCGTCTGCTTTCACAGCCACAGCAATCTTACTGAAGGTGACTTCTGAATAACCACGGTCAAACTCCCTCATAATTCCCTCTGTTCCCTTGGTATACCCGGTGGCTATTGGAACCTTCTTTGAGAAATCGATTTCTGCAAATGCCCGTTTGATCCGCTCATCGATGCTCAGGTATTCCGCATCATGAAATCCACACAGATCCACAAATACCGAATTTATCCCATTGTTATTCAGTATATTAACTGAATTAAATGTCGAATGCGCCTCCCCGATAGATGCCAGAATCTCCCTGGCAGCCAGCAGGATATTTGGTTTGTTTACATACCCGGAAGCAATGACATCTTCCAGGCTCACCAGGTAGTTGCGGCACTGGTCCACCCGGTCCCGGATAAATGTCTCAGCCTCCTCCAGGTTCAGGCCGATACCTGCCATACCAAGATTGATTTCAAGGAGCTTTTCCAGCAGATTATCCAGGGCCTTCCGGTAGTCTTTTTTCTTCATAAAAAGGTCGTACACACCAGGTTCTCCGGACTTTTTATGCTCCAGCAACCAGTTGGTCACATTGCTATAGGCAGATACCACAAAAATCCGGTCGTAATAAAAGTCCTCTGGCGCCTGGCCCTTTACAATATTTTGGAGCACATCTTCAAATTTGGACATTGACGTCCCACCTATCTTATGAACTGTTAGCATATCGTATTATTTCGTAACAATCTGTTAAAAATACGAGTATTTATATGAAGATGGTACTTTTGCACGTTATACTTTTCAGTAATCTCATAGCTAAAGCGATCAGATTTTTAAGAATCCATGAATACACGGTCCTATATATTCAAATCGGTTTTGCTTGCAGGAACAGTCCTGTTTCTGTTGCTAACTCCCTCCTGTATGAAGGATAAGCCGGAAGCTCTACCCGAGAACCTTGAATGGAATCCTCAACTTGCACTTCCCCTGGGAGAGGTGGAAATTGGATTGAATAGTGATAGTGGATTTGATACCTTATTACTGGAAGAAGATACTGTCAGCGGTTTTCCCTTATGGATGGACCAGTCTGAAGTGGTGATGACAGGGGTATTTGACTTTGATCCAAGCACCATAAGTGACAACCTGGATAAACTGAATCGCATTCTGTTCCGCGTAAACAGCTCCAATCAGTTTCCTCACACCATGTATTCACAGGCCTATTTCCGTGATGGAGGGGGGACATATATAGATTCCATGTTCCAGGATGGCCCGGTGGAATCACCAGCTGCGAAAGTGAGCGATATGGGAGTGCTAATCGATCCGGGGCTTGCACAACACGATGCCCTGATAGAAGGGGAGCGTATCCCAGACCTTGCAAATGCACAATCCATCCTGTTTCAATCCAGCTTTTTTGTGGAAAATGTGGACACCTCCCTGATCCCGGCCTATCCCACCTTTCGTTTCCAAATTGATTCCGGCTTGATGCTTGACATGAGTTTTGAAAATTGAAACTTCTTAATGATCATAGAACTGTTGCATTATTTTTGCTAATTAGTCTGTTTACGGGACTTAAATCAAGTGCCCAGCAGAGCAACAGCATCTACCTTATGCATGGCATACCCCAGAGCAGCTTCCTGAACCCTGCAGTGCAGATTAAATGCCGGTGGTTCCTGGGGATCCCCGGCCTTTCGTCCACCCATATAGCATACAGCAATACAGCATTCACCTACAAGGACCTGACTGAAGGGAACATCTGGAACCTGGAACAGGTTGAAAGTCAGATGCACCGGGTGGATCTCTATGGAAGCGAAGTATCCCTTCAGCTCTTTGCCATCGGCCACAGACACAAATCAAACTACTTCAGCTTCACCGTGGACGACAGGTCGCATCTGTACCAGACCGTACCAGGGGACATGGCTACCACAGCCGTTTACGGTAATTATCCATCTGCAGGAAAGAATACCAGTTTCAATGCCTTCAGACCCTTTGGAACCTACCTCAGGCAGTATACCCTGGGGGCCTCCAGGGTATTCAGCCGATCCCTGAACGTCGGTATACGTCTGAAATTACTCTTTGGCAAAGCGGGGATCAGTACCGGACGATCAGATATCGGCCTTCATACAGATGAAAATAACTTTGACCTGCTTGTTGATGGCAACTATTTGCTGAACAGTTCACTTCCAATAACCCTGGAACAGGATGCAGACGGCAATATCACAGGGATTACCCTGAATGAGATCAACTACGTCAGTTTCCTCCTGAACCGTGGAAATCCAGGCATTGCGATGGACCTGGGGATCATAATCCGCTACAACCCCAGACTAACCCTTTCTGCCAGCCTGCTGGATGTGGGGGGCCTGCTTTGGAGAACGGACCTGAATAAGGTCTCCTCCGAGGGAACTTTCATATATGATGAGATCGAAACCAGCGGGAATGTTGTTTCCATGTCTTTCCTGGCGCAATTAGTAGACACCCTGCAAAACGCTTTTAATGTAAGCGTTAGCCAGACGGCTTACTCCTCCCTCCTGCCCGCTCAACTCTTCCTGGGAGGATCCTATCAGCTTAAAGAACACCTGTCTGTAGGACTGGTTAACCGGAACCTCATACTGCGGAGCAAACTCCATTCATCATTAACACTCTCAGCCACCGCGGATCTGAAACAGCGGATCCTGGGTACCCTGAGCTGGTCCTACCTGAACAGAAGCATCAAAAATATTGGTGCAGTCATAGCCCTGCAGGGCGAAGGCTTCCAATTCTACCTGGCCAGTGACAATCTACTGGGGTTCTTTCAGCCCTTTGATACCAGGACAATTAACCTCAATGCCGGATTCAATGTCCTGTTTGGCTGTCCACGAAATAAAAAAGAGAAGATTGAAGCTGCATCCTATGCAGGCAATCCGGCTGGAGGAAACTGCTCCTGGTCCATAAAAGAAAAGCGACGGAAACAGAGATACAAAAAATTTCCGGGCAATTGAGCTCTACGCATACCCCTAGCGACAGGTTCTTTGAAGGGAGTTCTTTAACATGTAATCCGTACCGGCATCAGCAAAGTAGTCCTCAAGATATTTGATGACGCTCTTTTGATGCTTCTCATCCAAATACTCAAAATCATTCACCATCTGGAGGATGTCCTCCCTGTACTGATTGATATGTTCAGTGGCGACCATAAAAGCTTCATTTTTCCGGCAGGGGCCCAGGTAATAGCGTTCCGTGACGGAGGTGATCCCCAGATTCTCCCCCGGAATAGCATAGGAGGCATTAACCAATCCTGTATAATCAAAATCATAAGGTACAGGAGTATATCCCCCGGTCCCAAAACCAGGCATTCCAAGGACTTTCACATTGTGCCGTCCCGTTACCGAATAATCACAATTTCCTATCAGATACATAAACAGGGCAACACGATCCATATCCCCCGGATTCATTAATGCCATGGAGAGTTCATCTTTTTTTACAGCCAAGGCATCAAGACGTTCTGCAAGCATTTCTTCAGGCTCTATCATAAATGCCCAACCTTCAGTAACTTTGTTCTTTCTACCTGTATCCACATAGGTCATCCGGACCAGCCTTACCCTGAAACTGACCGGTGAAATGATATTGTAAATCTTGTAGGCCAGATATTCTTTCAATACATACTCATCATAGGCCTTGGAGCCCATGCAATTGGTCACAACTTTGATCTTTTTGACATCCTGCAAATAAACATTCTCCACATCGGCCTTCCGGATATTCAACCAGAAGGGGGCCAGACTGCAATGGCTTCTCCTGAACGCTCCGCGTGCCTTCATACGCATTTCTTTTTCCAGACTCAGCGTATCATTGAACTCGTAAAGAAAATGAACCGGCATATACTCCCCCTCAAACTTTTCCTTCTGGTATTTTTTCAAATCCATGGTAAGGGTGATCTTCATAGGATCTTCTCCTTCAAAAATATCGACAGAAGTATCAATGGTATCCACTTGCCTGACATGCAGTTGATCAACCTGAGAAAGGAGCGATACAGGAACAAGCGATAAGATGCTCAGTATGAGCAGAACAAGACGGTTTGAAAATCGTGAATGCTTCATACTCAAATTTACAAAAAAATAAACCTCAACAAAAATCAATCCTAAATACAAGTCCTTTCCAGAGAAACAATAAGTGATTTATAATAAGAAGCCAGTTTAAAATACTGCTCAAGATAGGAGATGACATTTTTTTTATTTTTCTGATCAAGGTATTCAAAATCATTCACCATCTGGAGTATTTCATCCCGGTACAGGTTGATATGTTCAATGGCTGCTTGATAGGCCTTATCTTCCCTACAAGGCCCCAGGTACAAACGTTCTCTGACCGAATGGATGCTCAGGTTCTCTGATGGAATCGCGTAGTAAGTATCCACCAGGCCCGTGTAATCAAAATCGTAAGGAACAGGCGTATACCCTGCAGATCCATAACCAGGCAGGCCCAGGAATTTCAGGTTGTGTCGGCCAAAAACAGAATAATCAACATTCCCGATCATATACTGGAACAGTGCAAGTATATCGATCTCCCAGGGCCGTAATAATCTGGTCGATAAATCATCCCGCTTCACCACCACTGCATTCATACGCTGAGCAAGCATTTCCTCTGGTTCAATCATAAAGGCCCAACCTTCAGTTACTTTGTTCTTTCTACCTGTATCCACATAAGTCATCCTGACCAGCCTCACCCTGAAACTGATCGGGCTAATGATATTGTATATCTTATAACACAGGTACTCCTTCAAGACATACTCCTCATAAGCTTTCGAACCCTTACAGTGGGTTACAATCTTGATCCTCTTGATATCCTGAAGTTCTTTATTATTCAAATCGATCTTCCGGATATCCAACCAGAAAGGAGCAAGGATGCAGTGAGATCTTCTGAAATCTCCGCGTGCCTTCAGCTGCAAATCTTTTTCCAGCTGTAGTGTGTCATTCAGGTAATAATGAAAGTGGACCGGCATATATTCTCCCTTGAACTTCTCTCGCTGGTACTTCTTTAAATCAAGAGTGAGTTCGATATGCATGGGCTTGGTTTCTCCAAACAGATCGAGGGATGTATCGATGGTATCAACCTGCCGGACATGCTCCAATTCAATCTGAGAGAAGAGGGACTCCTGGCTTAGCAACAAGACACTCAATATCAGAAGGGACAGACGACAAATATGTGAATTTAGCATGCTCAAATTTAAAAAATAATGACATTTAATAAAAGCGTTGTACAGCTTTGCTGCGCCATCTTTCTTCAAGTAATAATTTGATATTAAAACGCCTTATTTTTTGTCAATTTGTAGCAGAAGTTTCTTATATTTGCGGCTTACGTTACATTTTGACACGAAATGGCAGGAAAAACACTATTTGACAAGATCTGGGATAAGCATGTGGTAGACGAGATCAAAGGAGGTCCCTCGGTACTCTATATTGACAGGCATTTAATACATGAAGTGACCAGTCCGCAAGCCTTTGCCGGCATCGAAAGCCGCGGAATCAGCCTGTTTCGTCCGGAGAACACTGTAGCAACTCCCGATCACAATGTCCCCACAGTTGATCAGCACCTCTCTATCAAAGATGAACTTTCCCGGTTCCAGGTAAACAAACTGACCGAAAATTGTGAGAAGCACGGAGTCACACTATACGGATTGAACCACCCTTACCATGGTATTGTACATGTTATCGGTCCAGAGCTGGGCATCACACAACCTGGGTTGACCATGGTATGTGGAGACAGCCATACCTCCACACATGGAGCCTTTGGAAGTGTGGCTTTTGGAATCGGCACTTCCGAAGTGGAGATGGTACTGGCCACCCAGTGCATCCTTCAGCCCAAACCAAAAAAGATGCGGATTACTGTTGACGGTGAACTGGCCAAAGGTGTGACTGCCAAAGATGTGGTTCTCTATATCATAGCGAAGATCTCTGCCAGCGGAGGCACCGGCTACTTTATTGAATATGCAGGATCGGTAATCAGGAGTCTCTCCATGGAAGGTCGCATGACCGTATGCAATATGAGTATTGAAAGCGGGGCACGCGGCGGACTGATCGCTCCGGACCAAACAACCTTTGACTATGTAAAGGGACGCGAATTTGCACCTTCGGGCGATGATTTTGATCAGGCTGTAGAAAGATGGAAGCTTTTGAAGAGCGATGATGATGCAGTCTTTGATAAGGAGCTGCACTACGATGCTGCAGATATCGAACCCATGATTACCTACGGGACCAACCCGGGTATGGGAGCAAAAATCAAAGATAAGATCCCCGCTGTTGAAGAAATTGATCCCGCCACCAGGGAGTCCTATGAGAAATCACTTGCCTACATGGGTTTCGATGCAGGAAGTCCAATCGCAGGCCGCAAAGTAGATTATATATTTGTGGGCAGCTGTACCAATGGCAGAATTGAAGATCTGAGGGAAGTTGCTCAATTTGTTAAAGGAAAGAGAAAGGCTGAACATGTAACTGCATGGATCGTTCCGGGATCCAAACAGGTTGAAGAACAGGCCCATGAGGAAGGCATCACCGAAATTCTGGAAGCTTCAGGTTTCAAGCTTAGACAGCCCGGATGTTCCGCCTGTCTGGCTATGAACGACGACAAGGTACCGGAAGGAATGCTGGCCGTGGCCACCTCTAACCGGAACTTTGAAGGCAGACAGGGGCCGGGTTCACGTACCATGCTGGCCAGTCCACTCACTGCTGCTGCTGCTGCCGTTACAGGGATAATTTCTGATCCAAGATCACTTCTTTGATACAACAATTTAGCCTTTACATTGTAATACATAAAAGTCTTTCAAATGCCAAGCGAAATATTTCAAAACATAGAATCCACGGCAGTACCCCTGCCCATTGAGAATGTGGACACTGACCAGATTATACCAGCACGTTTCCTGAAGGCCACCACCCGGGATGGATTTGGTGAGAACCTGTTCCGCGACTGGCGTTTTGATAAGAATGGCTTATCCAAAGAAGGTTTTGTTCTGAACAACCTTAGCTATTCCGGAACCATTCTGGTAGGAGGTAAGAACTTTGGCAGTGGTTCCAGCCGGGAGCATGCCGCCTGGGCCATTCATGACTATGGTTTCAAGGTGGTGGTTTCCAGTTTTTTTGCTGATATCTTCAAAAACAATGCACTTAACAATGGGCTTCTGCCGGTGCAGGTTTCGGACTCCTTCCTCTCAACACTCTTTGAGGCTATTGAGCAGGATGCCGCCACCATTATCAAAGTGAACCTGGAAGAACAGACCATCAGCATTGCGGCTTCAGGAGCAAGTGAAAACTTTGATATCAATCCCTATAAGAAAAAGTGTCTTCTCAATGGCTATGATGATATTGATTACCTGCTGAGTATTAAAGAGAAGATTGTTCATTTTGAAAAATCAAGAACTTAAATCCATCGGGTCATGAAAATTACCATTATGGATACCACTCTCCGGGACGGCGAACAGACCTCCGGGGTATCCTTTACTGCCACAGAAAAACTCAATATTGCAAAAGTTTTGCTTGTAGAGTTGAATGTGGACCGTATCGAAGTGGCCTCGGCCCGTGTCTCAGAAGGAGAATACCAGGGCGCAAGGAAGATCTTTACCTGGGCCAAAGAGCATGGACATATAGAACGGGTTGAAGTGCTGGGATTTATTGATGGAGATATTTCTCTAAAGTGGATCAAAGATGCCGGTGGAAAGGTCAACAACCTGTTGATGAAAGGTTCTCTGAAGCACTGCCAGCTCCAACTGAGGAAAACACCCGAACAGCATATTGCCGATGTAAAGGAAGTCCTTCGGCTGGCCAGGGAGATGGGGATACGGATGAATGTTTATTTCGAGGACTGGTCCAATGGTATGAGAAACTCTCCTGATTACGTGTACCAGTTGCTGGATGCACTAAAAGATGAGAGCATCGATAGGTTTATGCTCCCCGATACCCTGGGGATCCTTAACCAGCAGGAGGTCTACGATTTCTGTCTTGATATGGTAAGCCGCTACCCGGAATTGAATTTTGACTTTCACGCACACAATGATTATGACCTGGCAACGGCCAATGTATTCTCAGCCATAAAGGCAGGCATCTCGGGCATCCATACAACCTTGAACGGACTTGGAGAAAGAGCCGGGAATGTTCCTCTCTCCAGTGTCATCGGTGTGGTTACTGACCACTTCAAGTATGAGATGAATGTGAAAGAAGATTATCTCTATCATGCCAGTAAAATGCTGGAATCGTTTTCCGGTGTCCGTATCCCTTCCAACAAGCCCCTCATCGGAGAGAGTGTATTTACCCAGACCAGCGGGATCCATGCGGATGGTGACCAAAAAGATGACCTCTATTTCAATGACCTGCTTCCCGAAAGATTCGGAAGAAAAAGGAGTTATGCCCTTGGGAAAATGTCTGGTAAAGCCAGCATACTGAAAAACCTGGAAGAGCTGGGCATCGAATTGAGTAAAGAAGATGCCAGGCTGATCACAGAACGCGTCATTGAACTTGGAGATAGAAAGGAGATTATCACCAAAGAGGACCTCCCCTATATTATCTCCGATGTGCTGCGAGGCAAACGGGTGGAGGAACATATTAAAATTAAAAACTACCAGCTCTCAGTGGCTCGCGGACTCCGGTCGGTGGCTACTGTGGCCATTGAGATTGATTGCCTGGTATACGAAGAGACCGCTTCAGGTGATGGTCAATATGATGC
Source organism: Bacteroidota bacterium (assembly GCA_030637895.1). Classification (GTDB taxonomy): domain Bacteria; phylum Bacteroidota; class Bacteroidia; order Bacteroidales. The sequence continues at coordinate 17,419 of DAOWFP010000048.1, forward strand.
ATTTATGAAGGCCCTGTGGAAGATATATGACAAACTGGAGAGAAAGCACCCGGTGCTTACCGACTATGTGGTCGCCATTCCTCCCGGTGGAAAGACGGATGCACTTGTGCAATGTATGATCACATGGAACTACGAAGGAAATCTTATTAAAACCCGCGCACTGGATCCGGACCAGACGGTTGCGGCCATCAAATGCACCACCAGAATGCTAAATATCATAGAAACTTATAAATAGATGGATTTTAACATTGCAGTATTAGCAGGGGACGGGATTGGTCCTGAGATTGTGGAACAGGCCATTAAAGTACTTAAGGCAGTTGGTGTTAAATACAAGCACAACTTTAACTTTACAGAAGCCCTGGTTGGAGCCACCGCCATCGACCAGGTGGGCGATCCCTTCCCGGAAGAGACCTTCCAGCTATGTATGAATTCCGATGCCGTTTTATTTGGCGCCATAGGCGATCCCAAATACGATAACGATCCCAAGGCCAAGGTGAGACCAGAACAGGGACTGCTGGCCATGCGTAAAAAGCTTGGCCTCTATGCCAATATTCGCCCTGTTACCACCTTTCCTTCCCTCATTCACAAAAGTCCCCTTCGTAAAGACCTGGTAGAGGGTGCCGATTTCGTAGTGATTCGGGAACTCACAGGCGGAATCTACTTTGGAGACAAGGGCCGCTCCGAGGATCTGAACACTGCCTTTGACACCTGTGTGTACACCAGGTTCGAAGTAGAGCGCATCCTGGAACTGGGATTTGAATATGCAGCTAAAAGAGATAAGCGGCTCACCGTAGTTGACAAGGCCAATGTACTTGCCACCTCCAGACTTTGGAGAGAGACGGCCCAGGATATGACCCCTGCTCATCCGGAAATCGAGGTGGATTATATGTTTGTGGATAACGCAGCCATGCAGATCATCCAGTGGCCAAAGAAATTTGATGTGATGGTTACCGAGAATATGTTCGGAGATATCCTCTCAGATGAAGCCAGTGTGATCACCGGATCACTTGGGCTTCTTCCTTCTGCCTCGGTTGGGATCCACACATCGGTATTTGAACCTATCCATGGTTCCTACCCCCAGGCCACAGGCAAGGATATAGCCAATCCGCTTGCCACCGTACTCTCAGCAGCCATGTTACTGGAGCTGGCTCTCGACCTGAGCGATGAGGCCCAGGCCATCAGGAGTGTGGTAGATCGATCCATGATTGAAGGGGTGGTAACCGAAGATATTTCTGAGGAAAAAGCCTATCATACCTCCGAAGTGGGCGACTGGCTGGCAGCCAATCTGTAGATAAGTATCAGGCCCGTTTTGGAGGATTCACCTTTCGCTCCAGGAACCAGACATTGATCCCGGCCTCAGTATCCTCCCATTTGTGGTACTCCTCAAATCCCACATAGCGATAGAGCTTAAGAACCTTTTCGACTGTGGTCTCAATCAGAATAGGAAGTTGAAGCTTTTCTGAAAGCCCAAAAAGATGATCCCTAATATCGGATAGTCCGTTTAAGCTTTTGTTATTGGGAACACTGCCCAGCACCCACACATAGATATAATCCTCATAATCGGGACGAAGACTCACTATATGTTTTTCCCTCTTCAGCGTGGGAAACAACTGAGAGGGCCTGATGGCCTTCATAAACATCCTCAGGTAACGGATGTAATCAATCAGTTTCCGTTTGTACTGACTTTTCTTATAGTAAAAGAGTACCGTTGTCTTATCTTTCGAAAGATAAATGCCATCAAATTTTTCCACCAGCTGGTATGCGTACTCTGTCATCAGGCGTACACTTCGGGAGGGATTTTTCTTCTTCATCATCGCCACGGCACGCGGATTCTGTTCAAAGGCACTGGAAACGATTGAGATGATGATTTCCCGGTCGGTTTGATTCATATGCAAAAGGGCAAAATATGATTACTTAGATTCCAATAATGACACTAATTTGTGGAAAATTTCTGTATTCTCATAGACTCCCATGAAATTTTCTGCACCCGGGCCATAGGCAAAAACAGGTACAAGTGCAGCTGAGTGGTTTGTTGAGGCAAAGGTGGGTTCTATTACCGAATAATCGGCACCGGAATAGTTATCCCCTTGAGCACCCAGTGTATAGCCACCTGTCTCATGATCCGCTGTCACAATTACCAGGGTTTCTCCGTCCTTCTCAGCATAATCAAGGACCCCCGCTATGGTATGTTCAAAATCAATGACCTCGGTTTTCATATACTCCACCTCATTGCCATGCCCGGCCCAG
>DAOWFP010000050.1 GCA_030637895.1 Bacteroidota bacterium
AGGAAGTGATCCTGACCAATGGGCTTGTTTCCAGGACCATACGACTTACTCCAAATGCGGCTACGGTGGGACTCAGGAACCTGGTTACAGGCGAGGAATTTATCCGCTCGGTTAAACCTGAAGCACTGGTGAGTATCGACGGCACTTCCTACCCAATCGGGGGCCTTACGGGACAGAAGGAGCACGGCTACCTGAAGCAGGAATGGCTTGATCATATGACCAGCCCGGAGAATGCTTTTGAATTCACCGACCTTGAGATTCGGAACCTGGATCCAGGACTTAAGTGGGAACAAAGGCGCTGGATCCCTTCCACCCAGTGGGAACGAAATGGAAAAGAAGCAGTCTTCCACTATGCCCATCCCAAATTGAAAGGGATCACAGTGAAAGTTCATTACGAAATCTATGACGGTCTGCCTTTGTTGGGCAAATGGATCGACGTAGTTAATAAAGGATCCCAAAGTGTGCGAATAGATCATTTTACCGGCGAAATTATTGCCCACCCTGAGAAGAATAACTATGTGGATGAGCCTTCCCGCTGGGACCTGCCCAACCTCTACCTGGAGAACGATTATGCCTTCGGGGGTTTCACCTATGTGGAATCGCCCAATTCTATTTACTGGGAACTTGATCCGGATTACACTTCTCAGGTTAACTGGGAGATGAAGACCCCCTGTGTCCTGAAAAGCCAGCCAGCTATCGGACCGGAATACAAGCTGGAGAGTGGAGGGGCTTTTGAAAGCTTCCGGACCTATTTGCTGGTCCTGGATGGAACGAACCGGGAACGGAACGGACTGAGCATTCGAAAAATGTACCGCACCCTGGCTCCCTGGATCACAGAGAATCCCATCTTTCTACACCTGGTAGATACAAAAACAGAAAAGGTAAAAGCGGCCATCGATCAGTGTGCCGAGACCGGCTATGAAATGGTGATCCTGAGTTTTGGCAGCGGTCTGAATATGGAGGACCTTTCTGAAAAAAACCTAAAGAAATTTAAAGAGCTTGTGGAGTACGCTAATGGCAAAAGCATTGAGCTGGGTGGTTATTCTCTCTTCTCCAGCCGGAAGATCGATCCTGAAACCGATGTTATAGACAAAGAAACAGGGAAGCCGGGCGGAGCCAAATTCGGGAACGCTCCCTGTGCGGGAAGTGAATGGGGAATCGAATACTACCAGAAGCTGGAAACTTTCTTTGAAAAGACCGGCTTCAGCGTTCTGGAACACGACGGTCCCTATCCGGGAGATTTCTGTGCCTCCACCTCCCATCCCGGCCATGAGGGCTATGGCGACTCACAGTGGAAACAGTGGCGTCAGGTAACTACTTTTTACAAAGAATTGCGGGCCAGGGGCATTTATATGAACCTGCCGGATATCTACCACCTTTCCGGTTCCAACAAGATCGGCATTGGCTACCGGGAGGTCAACTGGTCCCTTCCCAGAGAACAGCAGATCCTGCTGGGTCGTCAGAACATCTACGATGGCACCTGGCTCAAACCGCCTTCAATGGCCTGGACCTTTGTGCCCCTCACTCAGTATCACGGAGGCGGGACAGCAGCCACCCTGGAACCTCTGGCCGACCACCTGCATGAGTATGATATGCATATGACCCAGAATTACGGTTCCGGTGTACAGGCCTGTTACCGGGGTCCACGGCTTTACGATACAAACGAAACCAGGGAACTGGTGATCCAGAAGATTGCCCACTACCTTAAGTACCGGGACATCCTGAATGCTGATATCATCCACCTGCGGAGACCCGATGGTCGCGACTGGGATGGCATCCTGCATGTGGACCCAAAGCTGGAGATCAAGGGCTATGCCCTGCTATATAATCCCACGGATGAGGTAGTGGAGCGGACCATCAGCCTTCCTCTGTACTATACCGGACTAACGAAAACTACTAACATTCAAATTGGTGAAGACCTGTCGAAAGAGCTAGAGCTCTCACGTGACTACAAAGTGGAAGTCAAGGTCAGTATACCCGCCAATGGCTATCTTCCCCTAATTATAAAATAAAACTGATGAAGACCAGACACGTCTTAAGTATCATTCAATTCTTTGTCGTGCTACTGGCATCCATGAGTGGATTGGCTCAGGAGAATCAAAAACCAAATATCATTCTGTTTTATGTGGATGACATGGGATGGCAGGATTGCTCCGAACCATTTCACACCGAAGAGACACAGCTGAACAAGAACTACCATACGCCTCATATGGAGCAGCTGGCAAAAGAAGGCATGAAATTCACGCAGGCCTATGCCTGTGCCGTCTGCTCACCTTCCCGCATCAGCCTGATGACTGGTATGAATGCGGCCAGGCACCAGGTGACCAACTGGACCCTGCGCAAGAATAAGTCCCCTGATCCACAGAATAAGAATATAATACCTCCTCAGTGGAACATGAATGGAATGACCCAGGGCGAGGATATTCCCCTTACCACTAAGGCCATCACCCTTCCCCAGCTCCTGAATGAGTCGGGTTACAGGACCATCCATGTGGGGAAAGCACATTTCGGGGCCATTGGAACACCCGGAGAAAATCCCTTGAACCTGGGCTTTGATGTAAATATTGCAGGCCATGCAGCTGGCGGTCCAGGGAGCTACCTGGGAGAGCATAACTTCAGCGCCATCTGGAGAGACGGGGGGCATATCTGGGATGTACCCGGACTGGACAAATATCATGGACAGGATATTTTCCTGAGCGAAGCACTTACCATTGAAGCAAACAGGGAAATCAACAAGGCTATGGAGGACAAAAAACCCTTCTACCTCTACCTTTCCCATTACGCCATTCATGCACCCTGGGAAAAAGACAAGCGTTATTATGAGAAATACCTGGATAAGGGACTGTCCGAATTCGAAGCTATCTATGCTTCCATGATCGAAGGAATGGATCGCTCCCTGGGCGACATCATGGAGAATCTGAAACAGCATGGCTTATGGGACAATACCATCATCATCTTTATGTCGGACAATGGTCAGCACCGAAATGTTCCACTGAACAAACCTTTGCGTGGACATAAATTGCTGCCCTATGAGGGAGGGATCAGGGTGCCCCTGATTGTTTACTGGCCCGGACAAGTGGAAGCAGGCTCTGTAAACAGCCAGTACGTAATGGTGGAGGACCTCTACCCCACCATCCTTCAAATGGCCGGTGTGGACTACAGCAAGAGGGTCAGCCAGGAGGTGGATGGAATAAGCTTTGTACCTTACCTGGAGGACCCTAAGCTCAGGGATGAGGACCGGCCCCTGTTCTGGCATTTCCCCCATACCTACGACCAGTTTCCCTACAGTGCCGTAAGGAAAGGCGACTGGAAGCTGATCTATCGCCACCTGGACCAGAGCCTGGAGCTCTATAATCTCAGAATGGATCTTTCAGAAACCCGCAATCTGGCAGTGGAGGAAATGAAAATCAAAGAAGAGCTGGCCGCCCTTCTTTCCAATCACCTGAGAGAAGTTAAAGCGGGAATGCCGGTGTTAACAAAGAATAATAAGCCAGTTCCCTATCCCGATGAAGCGGAATAGAACCGGAAAACTATCGTTTACTTACAGGAGCTCCAGCACACTTAGCAAAGCACAGTGGTCCGATGCCACCGTATCACAGATCACCCTGGATTCCAGCACTCTCCAGCGGCCCGGGGGACCATAGAGGATGTAGTCAATCTTTACCCTTGGTCCATCAGAAGGAAAAGTGGGCGCCATGTCCTTGGAACTGGGCTTCAGGTTTGTAAACAGGATTTCCATGGTCCTATTCTCGGGTGTGGCATTCAGGTCCCCGGCCAGCAGAACAGGAAGGTCCATTCCGGCCAGGATATCCCGGAGTTCAGCAGCCTGCTTGATGCGGTCCACATCTCCCGTATGATCAAAATGAGTGCCCACAAAGACTATGGTATCCCCGCTCTTCAGAACAACTTGCACTTCCAGTGCCGCACGGGGTTCTTTCCCCTCCCCGGCCGGCAGGGCATGGTTCCTGGTACTCAGGAAGGAATATCTTGAAAGGATGCCTTCTCCATACTCACCCCCATCATAGGGCATGGCACGACCAAAGAGGGGCACCATCTGTGTCAGTAGTCCCAGTTCACTTGCCAGGTCCCTGCTCCCGGTGCGGCCTGTATAAAGGTCCACCTCCTGCATGGCCACCAGGTCGGGTTCCGCCTGGCGGATCACCCGGGCAATCTGTTCCAGGTCGAAGTCGCCTTTCATGGTCTCTCCGTGAAGAATATTGAAACTTAAGACCCTTACTATCCGGGAGCTATCAACGGAATCCTGGCACACTGCCGTGAAAGCACTGGTTAATAGCAGCATGAAAACAAGCAGTGCAATAAATCTATTCATATGCAAAGAGTTTCTATGATATACTTAATTCGCTGTTATTACACCCAGTTCAGCGATACTTACAAATGCCTTGTCGTTTATTTCTCTTTCCCCAATGAATTTGATAAATCGGCCTGTCCTGGGCTCAAAGCTCTTAGTCTGCAGAATGGGACTATTCCGGATATTGCTAAATTCACCGGCAGAGACCACCTCACCCCATTGTTTCCCATCCTCACTTACATAGAAACTGTAATGAGAAATGGTGCCATCAATGTAGCGTTGCTGGGTGGGCAGATAAGTAAAACCTGTCAATTCCAGGGTTTCTCCCAGGTCCACAACCACCGTCTGCGGTAAACCGGCATCCGCTTTGCTTCTCCATATAGTTCGTGGATTTGCATCAACTACGACCTGACCCCTGTGATCCGCTGTGGGATCGGGAAGCACTACGCTCCATTTCTCTTTACAGATATCAAAGAGTTGTTGAACTACCGCACTTGATTCACCTGTGGCCGGATCGTGGACCAGGGCCCTGATTTCACCCTTGCCTTTTAGAGGCAAGGATTCTGTGTAAGCAATCGACGAAGTAGCAGGATCGCTACCGTATATGGTATAAAAGATTTCAAGTCCACTGTCAAAAGCCTCCAGGGAAACATAACCCTGTTTGTCCCTTTCTATGGCTGGTACTTCCAATAATTTTGGAGCATGGTAAACCTCCACCGTGGAGATAACGGGACATCCCCGGGCTTCCAGAATATTGAAACGCAGCTTCTGACTGCTTACATTATCAAAACGCAGAATCCGCTTGTTCCCTATGGTGGTTTGGGCATCAATCTCCATCCATGCTCCATCCACCCAGGCTTCGATGGAAAATCTCTTTACACGCTGTCCCAGGGGGATATACTCACGGGCCAGGAAGCGGTTAAAACTAATCTCCTCCCCGAAGTCCAGTATCAGTGAAGCGCCAAGCACTTCGTCATCGGTGGTCCAGTAAGTCTCCGGGTTCCCATCCACAGCCTTACGGCCATCATATTTCCGGGAATCACCCCGAACCTGACTGGCTGTAACATCCACATCTCTGGCAAGATCGATCTCCATATCACTCCGGATCACCTCCACCATTTTCATCAGATGCTCCACATCATTTTCATGGATCAAACCCCGCATATCTACCGGAAAGTTCAGAAGAAAGGAGGCATTCCGGCCAATGGAGTGGTAGTATATATCCACCAGCGTTTTGACCGATCTTACTTTATGGTCCTCTGAGTGATGATAATACCATCCTGGACGGATGGACACATCCACCTCGGCCGGCACCCAATGTGTGCCATCCTCATGTCCGGTGGTAAGGTCTTTATAGTTGGGCGATCCGGGATAGAATTCATCCCTGCGGATCATACTCCAGTTGGTCTCCCCTGCCCATCCAGCCTCATTCCCTACCCAGCGAACTCCCGGTCCGGCATCACTGAACATAACAGCATTGGGTTGCAGATCCCTCACGATCTGACGAGTATTGGACCAGTCGTAGTAGGTCTTACGATCGACCCGCCTTTCCTCATTGGCACCACCATAATAGCCTGTACCCCCGTTGGCCCCATCAAACCACACTTCGAAGACCTCACCATAATTGGTCATCAATTCGGTAAGCTGATTCCTCAGATATGTGATATAGGTATCTGTACCATACTCAGCATGATTCCGGTCCCAGGGGGAGAGGTACAATCCCAGCTTCAGTCCGTACTCCTGACATGCATCGGCCAGCTCTCTCACCACATCTCCATTCCCATCCTTCCATGGGGAATTCTTTACAGAGTGCTCTGTGAACTCTGAGGGCCATAAACAAAAACCATCGTGATGCTTGGCAGTTAAGATAATGCCCTTCATCCCGGCCTCCTTGCATACCCTGGCCCACTGACGGCAATCCAGTTCCGTTGGATTGAACAGTTCAGGAGATTCTCCCCCTGTCCCCCACTCAATATCTGTAAAAGTATTCATATTGAAATGCACAAAGGCATAGAACTCCAGTTGGTGCCATTTAAGCTGTCGCTCTGCAGGCAAGGGCCCCACTGCAGAAGGTGGTGGTGTCTGATCGCAGGAAACCAGAAGGCCCAGAGCCAGGAAAAGTAAAGAAATTCGCTTCATTAGTAAGGTTAATAGAAAGTTAGTAGTTAATATTCTGTGATTATTGGACTTCCAGGTCATCCTTGGAAGGCAGGGCTGGGAAAGCCTGGTGAGGTTCTGCCTGATACCAGTAGGCCACCGAGGCGATATCGCTACCCTGCTTCAGGTAACGGCCACCGCTGCGCCAGCCAAGATCCTGGATGGTCACACGCATATCCTTTTCAAAGCGGATGGGATCGGTAATATGCCAGCGATACAGTCCGAAGCGTGTATTGGACTTATAAGTACCATCGGGCCTGATCACCTGGTGAAGGCCTGAATAGGCGGTAGTAAATTCCCGATACTCACCCCCCACATCAAAGTTGTAAGAGCCACAGAAATAGTCCTCAGCTCCAGTTCCGCATATGGTGGGGAAATCTTTATCCCCATCCATAAAGAACTTGATCTCGCCTTCACCCCACCAGCCATTGTTGTTGACCTGCCATGCCAGGAAGGTTCCCACATATTGGCCCTCGCCTTTGATACCATCCACAATGGTATAGGCCTCTTTGTCCTTATCGGGGTCAGGTCTTCTGAACTGGGCATGAAAATAAGCTGCATCATCCGGAACATCGGTCAGCACATAATCCACCTGGTAGTAGAGACGGGTGGCTTTCACATCGATGTTTTCCATGGTAATCCGGCACTTCTTCTTGAAGGGCATTTGCCAGTAGCAATTAAAGGCCCTTCCCGGATTTACACAAACGGCCAGTGAGTTTAGATGGGCGTACTCTCCCCATCCCATTCCAAAAAAGTCTCCTACAGGTACCTCCACCGATGGCTCCTCTTCATCATCCCAGTAGAAGCGAAGAATATAAAAACGCCAGTTACCCGTGGGAGTCAGCCAGATATGTTGAACTGCTCCGGGCCCATCAATTTCTGCCATAGTAAAAGTCTCCCCGGGCTTAATGATCACGTAGGGACTTACTTTATAACCCTTACCCAGTTCCCTGGCCTCATGAGAAGCGGCACCCTCACCAAGTTCTGCCATTCCCCCTTTACCCTTCTCACCGGTAAAATTCTCGGGGGAAATACTGCGGGTCTTTGCATCGGACATGCGATAGAGATTTGAAAGATTGTTGTCCAGACCATCAAATTTTTGTGCCTGTAATCCGGTCGGAACAATTAGCAGGATCACAGATAAAGCAATTAGGTAATTTTTCATTGTGGAAGGTTTAGTAGTGTTGTTTTTCAAATTTAGCACTTAGTTTCCTTAAAAACTCAAATGTATGCTGTCATTTTCGTCCAGCTTAGCCCGGGAATCGAATACATGTTCAGGCTTCGAAGCGATATGAAAACTATTCAATTCAATCCCGCCATGTAATATGGTGAAATCCACCTCGATCTGACCTTCTGTCTCCACGATCTCACAGCTTCCCCAGGCTGAGCCATTGGACCAGAAATAACTTCCGGGTCTGTTCGTAAACTTAATCTGCTTCTCCACTCCGGAGTAATGGAAGCCACTGAGCGCCAGAACAGAGCTCCAGGAAGCCATGGCCCGTGCATAATGATGACCGCACTCAGCTTCATCAAAGGGATTACGCCTGCTCCCGTTATACCTGGCCCGTATGTTTCTCATCACTTCCAATCCTTCCTTTTCCATACCTTCATAGAGCATTCCAATGCCGGCTGTATATTCAAAACCAGTCATCACTTCGGACCAGTAAGGAAATGGAATATCTGGTCTGCCCCCATGTGGCCAGCTGGCCATTAGCAGTGCCTTCTCATCACCCATGGCGTAAGAGCGCATGTTATTGAAATGATCTGACATGTCGTCCCGCCTGTTGTAGGTATATATGCTACGATAGGTAGATAGGATGTTCTGTTTATCTGCCAGGTAGCCCAGATCCAGCACATGGGCCATATACTGTCCCACCAGCTGATCCACCAGGCAGCCATTCATTAGTTGGTAATCCGGGTTCTCCAGATCCCTGCTCCCCATGTTGGCC
>DAOWFP010000072.1 GCA_030637895.1 Bacteroidota bacterium
AGGGATGTGTACATACAGGTTTCACCTACCTTTTTCGCCGATCAGGTCAATGAGCCGGTGCTGATCATTCACGGCAATGATGATTCCAACCCGGGAACCCTCACCTTCCAGTCAGAAGTCTTCTATGAAGCCGTGCGAGGATCGGGAGGTACTGCCCGCCTGGTTCTCCTGCCTTTCGAGGACCACGGCTACAGGTCAATGGAAAGCATAGAGCACGTGCTCTGGGAGCAGCTCAGATGGTTTGAAAAATATATAAAGGGACAGTAAAAACAGCCAGGAGCAGGATCGGAATGCTCTTGCCTGTTATCATGGATTGCAGCCAGGCTTAGAGCTCGCTCTTTACCGTGTATCCCGTGTCTGTGATTTTGCCTTCAATGTCTTCTGCCGAAGTCACGGCTTTGTCGTACTTCACTTTGGTCCAGCCTTCTTCGTGGGAAGATTCCACCGAAGCGATCCCGTCCAGAGATTCTACACCTGCATTAATCGCATTCTCGCAACCATCGCAGGTCATACCATCCACATTAATGACCACTTCCACCCATTCGGCGGCGGAAGCTTCTGAATTTGCAGAGGCTTCATTGGTTTTTTTGTCTGTACTGTTGCAGCCTGCCAGGAGCACGGCAGCAATCAGGAGCATCATGATTTTTTTCATCGTTATTATTTTTTAGTAATCAAGGGTGAGTATACGACCCTCTGTGAAATCAAAAAACTGTTCTTTCTCAGCCATTTGAACGCCTTCTCTCAGATCCTCCTCTTCCATACCAGCCACCTTCATACAGGCAGGACAGGCCAGGATAGTCACATCAAGCTCCACCAGGCGTTTAAAAATCTCATCTGAAGCATCAAAGGGTTCCATCTCCAGGTTGGGTGCATCCCGGGTGACCAATTCAATCCCCTCTTTATCAAAAAACACCAGAACATCGTTGGAGCTAGAGAATTTATCGGCCAGCATCAGGGCCATCAGAACATCATGGGTGTCGGCCGAGCCTTTGCTTATATGGATAAAGGCCCCGTCGGTTTTGGAATTGGATTTTCGATGGCTATCAACTTCTGTATTCACCCGGATACAGGCAGACATCAGCAGACTTAGCATGAGGAGTGCTAATACTTTTTTCATCGTTATTGTTTTTTGGTCTTTATCATATTTAAAACAGTCTGTCGGCAATTAATACCAGTATGATCATTAGGTAGAACAAATTTACTGTAATAAACGCCTTTTTCCAATGTTCCACAAGATTCCCTCTATATGAAAGAAGGAACATACGGATAAGGAAGAGTATTGCTGCGGCAATCAGGAGCAGTGACATGGCACGGTGCCTGATGATCGGGGTGGCTGGCAACATAAGTACACAAACACCTGTGGCAGCGATCCAGACAAAACTTAGATTGCGGATTTGCCTTTGATCGAACAGGCTGGTAATCACAGGCATGCCAGCCTGGTGAAACTCGTCCCCTATCTTTATCAGCAGGAGCCAGTAGTGAGGCATCTGGCCCACAAAGAGCAGGAATGCTACAGCCAGGATCTCCATATCCAGGGGATTCCCTCCTGCAGCTGTCCACCCGATAAGAGGGGGTAGCGCCCCGATCAGTGCCCCGGGGAGTACGGCAAAGGCCGTAACACGCTTGAGTGGAGTATAGACCAGGTTATACCAGCAAAGGGTAAAAATCCCAATGGCTGCAGCCAGTGGATATCCCGTTAGTAAAAGCAGAACGCTACCCGTTATGGCGCAGAGAACAGAGAAGAGAATAGCACCAGCCAGGGTGATTTGTCCGGATGGCAGGGGCCGTTGAGCTGTACGTGGCATAAGGGCATCGGTACGGCGCTCCTGGATCTGGTTCAGTGCAGCAGAAGAAGAGGAGAGTAAAAAAATCCCTGCAATGGTGTAAAAGGCATGCAGGTCAAAGCTTGGGTTGATCATGAAATAGCCCAGGAAGCCCGTGAGGGCCACAGGAATAGAAATGGTAAATTTCCCCAGCTTCAGATACTTATTCATTCAGTGCTTTCAGATACTCAATAATGAGCTCCACCTCTGCTTCTGTGACCATTCCCTCGTAAGTAAACATCTGGCCTTTGTTAAAGCCCCGGACCACTTCCGCATCAGGGTCGAATATGGAGCGCTTGATATAGGCTTCGTCTACGGTTACCTGCAACTCTTCCCTGCCTGAGACCACCGTACGGGTTCCTCCCCAGCCACCCAGATAGGAGGGTCCTATAATTTTGCTTCCATCGCTTGAGTGGCAGACATTGCACCCGTTTCGTGTAAGTACTTCCCATCCCTGATCGGCCAGTGACAATTCGGTGTCAACCACTGCTGTCACAGCCGTGGTATCTGTCATCCAGGCGTCGAACTCCTCTTTGGGGACCACCTTGACCCCCGTAAACATATAGGAATGTTCCAGGCCGCAATATTCGGTACAGAAGAGATCAAATTCTCCCGGTGTACCGGGTATAAACCACATCACCTTGTCCTGTCCGGGCACCATATCTTCCTTGACCCTGAAGGCAGGGATATATAGACTGTGCAGTACGTCCAGGGCCACCAGGTCGAGGATCACCGGTTCATTGATGGGAACAATCAGGGAATCGCTGAATTTCCCGTTCTCATACTCAAATCTGAAGTTCCACATCCGGGCAATGGCTGTCACACGCATGGCATCATCCGGTGGATTCTTCATGGGTTTCCACCCCATCCAACCGAAATAGAACATCACCAGTACCAGTACCAGGGGGATACCGGTCCATAGGGCCTCCAGTTTATTGTTTCCTTCATTCTGAACCGCTTTGGGATGCTTCTCTTTCCGGTACTTGCGGATAAAGACCAGCATGATGACGGTAAGGGCAATCAGGAAAAAAATGGATACCCCCAGGATGATCATAAATGCCAGGTCAACGCCTGCTACAAAATTGGAAGCTTGTTGTGGATCTGCAGTATACATGAGTTAAGATTTATCTGAATCCATAATCAAAGAAAGTAAATACAATGACCACAATCAGTAACAGAACGACAGAGATGGTCATGACTCTGTAGACGGGCTGGTCGAATTTCAGGTGCATAAATATTGCCAGCACAATGCCCGATTTTGTGGAGGCAATCAGCAATGCAACCACTGTGGCCCATCTGGTCAGTTCAATCTGGGTGACTGCCACCGAAGCTCCGGTCAGAACCAGTAGCAACAGCAAGATAAGTGCATAAGTGCGGTAGGGTACGATATGATGTGTTGTGTCTGACATGGCTAAAGGCTTAAGTAATAAGGTATAACAGAGGGAACAGGAAGATCCAGATCAGGTCCACCAGGTGCCAGTATAGGCCCCCGTTTTCCAGCAACTGAAAATTGTCAAAGGTAATTTTGCCTTTCCTTACCCGCACCAGTATCACGGCAATTAAAACCATGCCAATGATGATGTGCAGGGCATGCAGTCCTGTCATAAAGAAATATAGACCGAAAAAGAGGGTATCACCACTGCCCAGTTCTTCCAGCAAAGGGGATCCGGGATAGATCCCATGGTCGATCTTGGCTCCCCATTCAAAGTATTTGTTGATGAGGAACACCAGCGCAAGGACCAGGGTGATGACAATAAGGATAAGAGTGGTTCGCTTGTCCTTTTTCTGGATGGCTGTGGTAGCCATGGCAATGGTCATGCTGCTGATAAGCAGGATCACCGTGTTGATGGTGCCTATGACCACATCCAGTTGCTGGGCGGCCATGTGGAAGGCCTGGGGGTGAGCATGTCGGTACACAGCATAGGTGACAAAAAGTCCCCCAAATAACAGCAGCTCAGTAAATATAAAGAGCCATATGCCGAGCTTGGAGGCTTCGTCGTCTCTGTGTTCGTCATGATGTGCAATGGTTTCTGTCATACAGATCGGGTTTAATCGTATTTATAGGGCGCTTTATCAATGACCGGGATCTCATCAAAATTCTCCAGCGGGGGAGGTGTGGGAACCTGCCACTCCAGATTGGTGCCTCCCCATGGATTCATCTCCGTGGTCTTTTCACCATGGCGGGCCGACTTAATCAGGTTAACCAGGATGATCAGGAAGCCTGTAACCATAATCAGGGCTCCCATGGTAGAGATAATATTGGGCCCGTGGAATTCATCCAGGTAGTCGTAGTACCTGCGGGGCATTCCCTTGACCCCCAGGTAAAACATAGGTCCGTAAAGGGTGACAAAGCCAATAAAGAAGGTGATCCAGCCGGTCCTGGCCCAGCTGGGATCATACTTGCGCCCAAACATTTTGGGGAACCAGTAATGGATGGCCCCGAAAAAGGCAAATCCTACGCCGCCAAAAACAATGAAGTGGAAATGAGCCACCACAAAGGCCGTATCGTGAACATGCACATTGGTGGCCAGCGACCCAAGTACAAGCCCGGTGAGCCCCCCGATCATAAAGATAAAGATGAACGAAGCAGCCCACAGGAAGGGAACCTCGGTGCTGATGGATCCCTTGTGCATGGTGGAGATCCAGTTAAATACCTTGATGGCACTGGGGATGGCCACAATAAAAGTAAGCAGTGAGAAGGCCCAGAGGGCTGTGCCGCTCATCCCGGAGGTATACATGTGATGCCCCCATACAAAATAGCCCACAAAGGCGATGGCCAGTGTGGATAAGACAATGGCCTTGTAACCAAAAATGGTCTTCTTGGCAAAGGTGGGAATGATCTCTGAAATCACTCCCATGGCCGGCAGGATCATAATGTAGACCGCAGGGTGTGAATAGATCCAGAAAAGGTGCTGGTAAAGCAGTGGATCGCCTCCCTTGGCCGGATCGAAGAAGCCGATCCCCAGGATGCGTTCACCTGCTACCATCAGCAGCGTAATCCCTATTATCGGCGTGGCCAGGAGCTGGATCCAGGCTGTTCCGTAAAGGGTCCATGTGAAGAGGGGCATCTTGAACCAGGTCATCCCCGGGGCCCGCATGCGGTGTATGGTTACAATGAAATTCAAACCGGTCAGGATGGAGGAGAAGCCCAGCACAAAGGCCCCCAGGGCTGCCGGCAGCATATTGGTCCCGGTTTTAAAACTGTAGGGGGCATAGAAGGTCCAGCCAGTATCGGGTGGTCCATTTCCAAACAGGGAGATAATCACCAGAATGCCGCCCAGTATATAGATGTACCAGGAGAA
The DNA here is from genome assembly GCA_030637895.1 of Bacteroidota bacterium. Classification (GTDB taxonomy): domain Bacteria; phylum Bacteroidota; class Bacteroidia; order Bacteroidales. The sequence goes on from DAOWFP010000072.1 coordinate 5,126, forward strand.
GAGATTCAGCCTGGGAAAGGCCACATCCTTGGCCCCGATCTGGATGGGCAGCATAAAGTTGCCGAACACCGCAGGAAGCCCTGGTATGACAATCAGGAAGATCATGATCACCCCATGGACCGTAAAGGTGGCATTATAAGCCTGGGCCTCCATCAGGGTTTTGCCGGGTGCAATCAGTTCCAGTTTCATCAGGAGTCCAAGCACCACCCCGATGCAGAACCAGCCCATCATGGCATAGAGGTAGAGCAATCCGATCCGCTTGTGATCGGTTGAGAGAATCCATTTGAAGATGCCCTTTCTTCCCCCGTCCTCCTCCAGGTAGGATTTATACCCTGTATTGTCAGTAGTATTCGAACTCATATGTTCTTGGTTTTTCTTTTTTTGAAAAAGAACAGCACCAGCAGCAGGACTGCCGCGAAGAACAGGATCAGTGTGGCAGATACCTTGGTAATGTTCAGTACATAAGACTGCCCTTCCGGGTCGTATGAATAACAGTATTGAAGGACCCGGTTGATGGTCGGACCCGATTTTCCTTCCGCAGCTTCCAGAAGAGACATCTTCAACTCAAAGGGAAGAAAGTAAATTCCGTTCATGTACCGGGTGATCTTACCCTTTGGATCCAGAACAATCAGTGTGGCTGAATGAATGAAGTCATTTCCGGTGGCTTTGTAGCGGAATCCTGCAGCTTCGGTAAGCTCAGCTATACTGGCACTATCGCTGGTGAAGAAGAGCCAGCCTGCTTCGGCCTCTTCCTTCTTTTCCATCAGGTTGAGGTAGTTATTTTTTTTCTTGACCGCCAGAAATGATCCTTCCCGTGGATCAAAACTGATGGTGAGTGCCTGATAGTCTTCACCGAGCACCAGGTCGTTTCCATCCATGGCTTTTGACAATCCGTCCATAAGTGGAGAGCAGATGCCCGGACAACGGTAATAGACAAAATTGAGAATGGTGGGTTTGTCAATAAGATCGCCAATGATCACTGTATCGCCATTTACATCCACCAGCCTCGCATCCATGGGAATGTACTGGTCCAGTTTTTCAACCACACCGATCTCAATATATTCATCATTTTGTGCGAGTAGGGGTATAAGTGCAATAATCAGTAGTGAGGTAAGTGGGGTACGTTTCATCCTTTCGATTTAGTTTTCAGGGCAATATCTTCTTTTTTTCAGTGTAGAGGGTTGTATAACAAATATGCGCCGTTTTTGATCGATTTCCCACCTTTCCCCGGATAAATTTTTAGTTATTTGTAATTAGTAAAAATAAATACCTTTGATAAGGGTAAGACTTTCTTTATTCATTTGCTTGAAGTTTAAGAATCCAATGCTCAAAAGAATTTTCAGATTTTATTACGATGGCTTCAGGAAGATGACCTGGGGACGGAAACTCTGGGGCATTATCCTGCTTAAACTCTTTATCATGTTTGCCATCCTCAGGCTCTTCTTTTTCCCCGATCTGTTGAAACGCGATTTCAATAGTGATGAGGAACGGGCCTCTCATGTACTGGAACAAATTACCAATCCTTAAAGCTATGCTTGAATCAATTGATATGTCTCTGGTTGACTGGTCGCGGGGCCAATTCGCACTCACGGCTATGTTTCACTGGATTTTTGTACCCCTTACCCTCGGACTCTCATTTATTGTTGCCTTTATGCACACCATCTATGTGAGGACCGGCGATGAGGAGTGGATGCGAATAACAAAATTCTGGATGAAACTATTTGGGATAAATTTTGCCATCGGAGTCGCCACCGGGATCATTCTGGAGTTTGAGTTCGGGACCAACTGGTCCAATTATTCCTGGTTTGTGGGCGATATCTTTGGCGCACCCCTGGCCATCGAAGGAATCCTGGCATTTTTCCTGGAGTCCACCTTTGTTGCCATCATGTTCTTTGGATGGAACAAAGTAAGCAAGCGCTTCCATCTGACAGCTTCCTGGCTTACTGCCTTTGGAGCCAGTCTTTCGGCAGTCTGGATCCTGGTGGCAAATGCCTGGATGCAGCACCCGGTGGGAACCGCCTTTAATCCGGATACAGCACGCAACGAGATGACCAATTTCTGGGATGTGATTTTTTCAGAAGTTGCGGTCAACAAGTTTTTACATACCATAAGCTCCAGCTTTTTGCTGGCTTCGGTTTTCGTAATCGGGGTCTCTGCCTGGTTCCTTTTAAGAAAGAGGGAAGTGCTATTCGCCAAAAGAAGTACAGTAATTGCCTCAGTGTTCGGTGTAATTGCAGCCGTTTCCACCATAGTTACCGGTGATTCTTCGGCCAGGATTGTGGCCAGGGAGCAACCCATGAAATTTGCAGCCATGGAGGCCCTCTATGAGGGACAGACCCATGCACCCCTGGTGGCCATAGGTGCCATGCGAACCGACACCACCAATTTGTCCTATCCACGGGAGAACTTTATTTTCAAGATTGAAATTCCCAACGCACTCTCCTACATGGTATTCCTGACACCCTCTGGATTTATTCCCGGCATCACCGATCTGGTCTTTGGGAACGAGGAGCAGAACTATATGTCGTACGAGGAGCGTATCGAACGCGGTGCAGTGGCCATTCAGACCCTGAAAGAGTTGAAAAAGGCAAAAGAACGGGGCGACGAAATCGCCTATGATGCCCTGCGGGAAAAATTTTACGATCCCATCTGGATCGACCAGTATTATCAACACTTTGGTTATGGATACTACAAGGGGCGGGAACTGAAGGAGTTGATTCCCAATGTGAAGATGAATTTCTATTCCTTCCATGTGATGGTCGTCCTGGGGACCCATTTCCTGATTTTCACCATGTTGGTTCTCTGGTTAAGCCTGAAGAACCGGTGGGGCAAGCATAAATGGCTCTTATGGGTGGCACTGATCACCATCCCCATGCCCTGGATAGCCAGTCAGGCCGGCTGGGTTCTGGCCGAACTGGGACGTCAGCCCTGGGTAGTATATGAGCTGATGCCAACCCTTACAGCTGTTTCCCGACTGAAACCTGTGGCGGTACAGATTACCTTCTGGATCTTCCTGGTAACATTCACCGCGCTTTTTATTGCAGAGATAAAAATTATGCTTTCACAAATTAAAAAAGGACCTGGAGGAGAATAGTCATGTTTGGAGACTTATCACTTTTAACACTGCAGCAGTACTGGTATGTTATCGTATCCTTCCTGGGGTCCGTCCTGGTGTTCCTGTTTTTTGTCCAGGGTGGGCAAACCTTTATTTTTCGCATCGGAAAATCAGATGCGGAGCGTACCATCCTGGTCAACGCTCTCGGGCGTAAATGGGAATTTACCTTTACCACTCTGGTAACCTTTGGAGGTGCATTTTTTGCTTCCTTTCCGCTCTTTTATGCCACCAGTTTCGGAGGAGCCTACTGGGTCTGGATGGTCATTCTTTTTGCCTTTGTGATCCAGGCAGTCTCTTATGAGTTCAGGACAAAAGCCAATAATTTCCTGGGTCAGAGAACCTACGAGAGCTTCCTCTTTATCAATGGCTTACTGGGGACTTTCCTGGTAGGAGTGATTGTAGCCACCTTTTTTTCAGGATCACAGTTCTCCCTGAATGAAATGAACAGCGTGATGTGGGCCACAGGCGCATATGGCCTGGAAGCGGCGCTTAGTCCATTTAACCTTTCTCTTGGCTTAACCGTCTTTTTCCTGGCCAGGGTGCTTGGACTGCTCTATTTCCTGAATACCATCGACAATGAAAATATTATTGCAAGGAGCAAAAAGGCCTTGTTTAAAAATGCCATTCCTTTTGTTGTATTCTTCCTGGTATTTGCCACATGGCTTTTGTTACGTGAGGGCTTTGCGGTAAACCCACAAACCGGAGAGGTCTATATGGAGCCATATAAGTATTTCCATAACCTGATGGCTATGCGTGCGGTGCTGGTGATGTTCCTGGTGGGTGTACTGGCGGTGCTGGGAGGGATTGCCATCGGCTTGTTAAGGGACGGTGGCAACGGCATCTGGTTTGCAGGTCCGGGTACGGTACTGGTGGTTTTTTCACTCTTTATGCTTGCTGGTTTCAACAACACAGCATTCTACCCTTCGGCGCATGACCTTCAGAGTTCACTGACCATAGAGAATGCTTCTTCCAGTCATTATACCCTGGTGGCCATGAGCTGGGTCTCCCTGTTTATTCCTATTGTGCTGGTCTATGTTATATTTGCATGGAGGGCACTGAATAAGAAAAAGATTGATGAGCAGGAAATGAAGGAGGAGCACCATGTATACTAATGAATCTAAAATTCTAACATGTCTAACACTCTAACATTTCACCCATGTACATAGGAGCTATTATCGGATATCTAAGCTGGCCATTTATGATCCTTGTTAGCTATCTGGCCGTACGCAGGGCATTGAGATATTTTGAAAAGCGGGCGGCATCGGGAGGTGAAGAATGAAACGTCACATTCCCAACCTGATCACGCTCCTTAACCTGGCATGTGGCACGGTGGCCATTGTACTTACCCTGGAAGGGCAATGGCAGTGGGCCGTTTACCTTGTACTGGCTGCCTCACTTTTTGATTTTCTGGATGGCTTTGCGGCACGCATGCTTAATGCATACAGCGAAACCGGAAAGCACCTGGATTCCCTGGCAGATATGGTCTCCTTCGGAGTGCTGCCTGCAGTTTTTATCTATACCCTTTTTAAGAACCTGTTTCTGAACCAGCCTGTGGATGCAGGAAAGTTCTACGATAATATTCAGTGGGTAATTCTGGTATCGGTGCTCCTGGTACCTGCATTTTCCGCCATCCGTCTGGCTCGCTTTAACATTGAAAAGGACCAGGGGACCTTCTTTTATGGCCTGCCCACACCTGCCCATACCCTGTTCTGGACGGGTATCTTCTGGCAGGTCATGCAGAGCGGCAGCCTGTTTGGAACCCCCTTGAATCTCTTCTTCATGTGGGCCATCATGCTGATTATGGCTTTTCATATGATTCTTCCCATACCCATGTACAGCCTGAAGTTTGAGCACTTTCGCCTCAGGGGCAACCTGATTCGTTACCTGCTGCTACTTCTTGCAGCGCTGATCCTGATTCTTACCGGATGGGGAGGGCTCTCCCTGGTGATCCTGGTCTATATACTGCTTTCCCTCTTGAACCTTTTGCTTGCCAGACGGGTTTCATAGATATGACTAATATGAACAAGGCTTTTGCCAGCAGGCTGAGACAGTTTAATTCGGGACATTGTGCAGATGTTCCCTCCGTGGAGTTGTCAAGGCTTTTCATTGAAAACCTGAATCATGCCCTCTTTCCCATCAGAAAGAATTGCGCGGTGGATGAGGGTGAGATTACCATTGAGCTGGACCGCTCTGCTGTGAAACTCAGGGAACTGCTCCATTCCATTCGAAAATCGCTGGACCGCTCTCCCACAGAGATGGTGGATGACTTCTTTTCCAGGCTACCGGAAGCCTTTGAACAGCTGGCAGAGGATGCAGCTGCTATCACAAGAAATGATCCTGCCGCCACTTGTGTGGAGGAAATTATCCTTTGCTATCCAGGATTCTACGCCATTACGGTTTACCGGTTGGCTCATATCCTATATGAGTTAAAGATCCCGGTCCTTCCCAGGATTCTGGCTGAATACGCCCATGAGCTCACCGGCATTGATATCCATCCTGGTGCACAGATCGCATCCCCTTTTTTCATCGACCATGGAACGGGAGTTGTGATTGGGGAAACCGCCCAAATTGGCAAGGAGGTAAGGATCTATCAGGGGGTTACACTTGGGGCCCTTACCGTGGAACGGTCCATGGCCAATACCAAAAGACATCCTACCATTGAAGATCATGTGGTGATATATGCAGGAAGTACCATCCTGGGTGGGGAAACCGTGATCGGTCATCATACAGTGGTGGGTGGGAATACATGGATCACCGAGAGCATTCTGCCCCACTCGGTCGTATACAGGAACCATCGGGTTTTAGTCAAAGACAGGAATGACTTTACACCACCTAATAATTTTGAGATATGAAATACGAAAACATACTGGAAGGCATCGGGAGCACCCCCCATGTGCGCATCAATCATATTTTTCCAGGAGCGGCTTATGTCTGGATGAAACTGGAGCTGAACAATCCCGGAGGAAGCATCAAGGATCGCATTGCGCTGGCTATGATAAGAGATGCGGAAGAGCAGGGAGTATTGAAAAGCGGTAGTACCGTAGTAGAACCCACCTCCGGAAATACCGGGATCGGGCTGGCCATGGTGGCTGCAGTAAGGGGATACAGGATCATTCTGGTGATGCCCGAATCCATGTCGGTGGAGAGACGGAATATCCTGAAAGCCTATGGGGCCGAAATCGTACTTACGCCTCGTGAGCAGGGGATGAAGGGTTCCATGGAGAAGGCAGAGGAGCTTGCCAGGGAGATCGATGGTGCCTGGATCCCATCACAGTTCGACAACCCTTCAAACCCATCCATTCATGAGGCCACTACCGCCCTGGAAATCCTGGAGGATTTTCCTGCTGGCATTGATTACCTGGTGACCGGGGTGGGGACAGGTGGACATATATCGGGGGTCTCCAGGGTTTTGAAGCAAAAAATGCCCGGGATAAAAGTATTTGCTGTGGAACCGGCCGAATCTCCGGTGATCAGCGGGGGTGAACCGGCTCCTCATGGGATTATGGGAATTGGAGCCGGATTTATTCCCGGGAATCTGGATATGGGGCTGATCGATGGTGTGCTGCAAATAAATAAAGCAGAAGCCTACGATTTTGCGCGACGCCTGGCAAAAGAGGAAGGGATATTCGCTGGAATCTCAACAGGAGCCTCGCTTGCAGCGGTATCTTTACTGCTGGAAAAGGAGGGGAATTCGGCAACAATTCTCACATTTTCTTACGATACAGGAGAAAGATATTTGTCGGTAAATGATCTCTTTTAAGAGGTTTTATTAAATTTATTCGAAATTTTCGATTTTATCGGCCATGGAAAGCCCCTTGAAAATTGCTGTTGACTTTGACGGTACCATTGTAGAACACAGGTATCCTGAGATAGGAAAGGAGGTCATGTTTGCTCTTCAGACCCTCAGGAAGCTGCAGGAACAAGGGCACCAGCTGATCCTATGGACCTACCGTTCAGGGAAAGAACTGGATGAAGCTGTGGAATATTGCCGCAGGAATGGGGTCGAGTTCTATGCTGTCAATTCCAGTTACCCGGAAGAGGAGTTTGACGAGGACTATGACAGCAGGAAGATAGATGCAGATATATTTATTGATGACAGGAACATTGGCGGACTGCCCTCCTGGGGCGAAATCTACCAGATGATCAATCCCCATGAAAAGCCCACCCTGGAGGAAGAACTGAAGAGTCTTGCCCAATCGAAGCGTTCGATTTTTAAAAAGAGGTCGGCACGCTAAAGTAATGAATGATGAGAATTCCCGGAGTAACTCTGCTTACTATACTAATGATTAACGCCCTGTCATGCAGTCCGGGTAATGGAAGTTCTGAAGGACGTCCTGTAATTTCATCCAAGCCAGAGCGAATTACCAGCCTGCTTGAACCGGCTTCCGCCATTACCATTCCCCTGGGAGAGGAGATCAGGCTTAAACTTGCAATACCCGATAGTGTGGAGGTGGATTCTGTCGGGGTTTTCCTGGGAGGAAACCTTCAAAGAACCATTCCCGGATCTTCAGTGGAGCCAAATGGGACCCTTGAATTCATACTTACCACAGAAGGAGGGCTTACCGGAAAATCGGGACTTCGTGTCCGGCTCTTCTTTGCAGGGGGGGGAAGTGAGAACCATAGCAGGCAAATTACCTTTCTTTCCAATGTGGTGCCTGTGGAGTACTCCTACCAGATGGTGAAAGAATATCCCCACGATGTGGCAGCCTATACCCAGGGACTTCAGTATGTGGATGGAGTGCTTTATGAGGGAACCGGAAATTATGGAACCTCCTCAATCAGACGGGTTACACTGGAAACCGGAGAAGTAGACAAAATCAGGGATCTTGATCAATCTCTTTTTGGTGAGGGAATCACTGTATTGGGAGAGCGAATTTATCAACTTACTTATAAGTCCCAGGTGGGTTTTATTTATGACAAAGAGTCCTTCCAGGAGATTCAGAAGGTTTATTACCAGAACCGTGAGGGATGGGGTCTTACGAACAACGGGGAGGAACTGATCATGAGTGATGGTACCAATATTATCTATTTCCTCGATCCTGAAATGTTTACCATTAACCGACAAATTGAGGTGTACCACAATGTTGGTCCCGCCAACAGCCTGAACGAGCTGGAATACATCAATGGGAAGATCTGGGCCAACCGCTACTTTACCGACGAGCTTGTGATTATTGACCCGGAAACCGGCATAGTGGAAGGGAGGATCAATCTGAAAGGTATTCTCAAGGCTAACCTGAGAAAGCCCACAACAGATGTGCTCAATGGAATTGCCTGGGATGATGATGGAGGGCGGCTTTTTGTGACCGGAAAATTTTGGCCCCGGATATTTGAAATCAGGATCAGGGAATCAGGCTGACATATCGCCGGAAATCACCGTGACACATCTGGGAATAATTTCGAAACTGACCGGTCCATGACCCAGCGATTCTCCATCTGTTTCCACCTTCAGCAAGGCCGATCCATCTATCTGCACCGATCTGGCCATGTAGGTCTCCACTTTTGAGTGCTGGGTAATAGTACCGTTGTAGAGCTTCTTCATGTTGGCGATTACATTCAGCTTCCCAATCTTCTTGATCAGGGTGATGCTATAGAGACCATCATCGGCTATGGCATGGGGCACCTGGATCATACCTCCTCCATTGTATTTGCCTATGCCCACACTCAGGGAGAAGATATTCCTGTTGTAGCTTGTTCCGTCTATCTCAATAACTGCTTTCTTTGACCTGTATTGGATAAGGCTGAAGAGGATGTTGTAGAAATATAGCATGGGTCCGCTCTTTCCCTTTTCTTTGGAACGGTTGGAGCGTTCCACCACCCTGGCACCAAATCCCATCCCGGCAATATTGATGAAATAGCGCTTCCACTCTTTCCCGTTTTTTCGATAATTGACCAGACCGGCATCCTGGATGAAGGTCTTCTGTTCCTTGATGGTCCTTACTGCACCTTCGTAATCGGATGGAATATTAAAAGTCTTGGCCCAATCGTTCCCGGTACCCACAGAGATCATTCCCACCATCACCTCGGTAGTAAGGATCCTCTTCTGTGCAAAGACACCGTTGATTACCTCGTTCATGGTTCCGTCGCCACCTACCACAATGATTTTTGAGTAGCCCTCCTTGATTTTGTTCCGGGCAATTATGGAAGCGTGCAGCCTGCGGTCGGTAAAGTAAGGTTCATAGCGAATGCCTTCTCTTTGAAGTATTTGCACGATCAGGGGCCAGTCTTTTTTGGTTTTCCCCCCACCCGCTGCCATATTTACAATGGCTATCCAGTTTGATTTGCTCATAGGCTACATTTTCCCAAGGGCAAAGATAGGGATTACTGAGTTATCAATGAAATTTGTTGAAAAGGTGTTTATAAATGAAAAATTAATGTTTACAATAACGAATTGGGTAAAATTTTCCGGGAACTCGAAAATAGTAAATTTGAAGCCCGTTTTAAATTCAATTAAATTTAAAGAAAAAGGCCGATGGGTAAAGTTATTGCGATAGCAAATCAGAAGGGAGGCGTTGGGAAAACCACTACGGCAATCAATCTGGGTGCGAGCCTGGCGGTGCTGGAAAAAAGGGTACTGATCATTGATGCAGATCCCCAGGCCAATGCCACCTCCGGTACTGGTTTTGATACGAAGAAAGTCAAGACTAGCATTTACGAGTGTCTCATTGAGGATGCCGATCCCAAAAAAATTATCCTGAATAGCGAGATCAGCAATCTCGACCTG
>DAOWFP010000162.1 GCA_030637895.1 Bacteroidota bacterium
ATCCCGGCCAGTCGCGTGGCGCTGATTCCGCAGGACTCCTACTACTGGGACAGTGGTCACCTTCCGATGGAGGAGCGCCAGAAAATCAATTTTGACCATCCCGACTCGCTGGAATTTGACCTGCTGGTGGAACATATACGAAAGTTGAAGGAAGGGATGCCGGTAAAGCAGCCACGCTACAGCTACCTGACCTGCACCCGATCGGACGATACTATTACCGTGGAGCCCCGCGATGTGGTGATCGTGGAGGGGATCCTCATATATACCCATATGCCGCTGGTGGAGCTTATTGACCTGAAAGTATTTGTGGATGCCGATGCCGACGATCGCCTGGGCAGGGTGATCCGCAGGGATATGGAAGAGCGGGGTAGGAGTGTGCAACAGGTGCTGGATCGTTATGAAAAGACAGTTAAGCCCATGCACCTGCAGTTTATTGAGCCCTCCAAACGGGTAGCCGATGTGATTGTACCCCAGGGGGGAAAGAACGAGGTGGCCATTTCGGTCCTCTTAAACACCATCCAGCGCATACTTAACTTGTAAACCAGGAACTAATTAGCTTGCCAGCCAGCCCTATCTCAGCAGGCATTATCTTTTGGAACATTATTTGTATTATACTCGTTAAACCTGTATGTTTATCAGCTCATGCTTGCACGCGAACTCATATCGGATGTAGTAACGGCTCTGAAGACCTCGGATTCGGGAACTAAAGCACTCTCGTGGATGGAGGTTTTCAGGATCAAACACCTCCCCATTGTGAACCAGAGGGATTTTTTAGGACTGATTTCCGATGCGGATATTTACGATCTGAACGATCCCGACGAACCGGTGGGTAACCACGAGCTCTCGCTTCAGAAACCCTTTGTGAATGAGGAGCAGCATATTTATGAGGTGATCGAGTTGCTGGCCAGGATGGAACTAACCCTGGTACCGGTGCTGAATCATGAGAAGCAGTACCTGGGGGTGATTACACAGGAGGAGCTTACCCGGAAGTTTGCTCACCTGTCGGCCATGCAGCAACCGGGCGGTATCATCGAACTGGAAATGAACCAGCACGACTATTCCCTGAGCGAAATCTCCCAGATCGTGGAGAGCAACAATGGCCGGATTCTCAGTCTATACGTGGCTTCGTCCGACGATAATGCCAGGCTTCGGGTGACACTGAAGATCAATTTGACCGATCTGACCTCCATTCTGGAGACCCTGATCCGCTATAATTACACGGTGGTTTCGTCGCATATGAACAATGATGACCTGGATGAGTTTTACCAGGAACGTTTCGATACTTTTCTAAAATATCTCAATACCTGACAATGCAAGTTGCAGTTTTTGGAAGGAACTTCCCCTCCTATGCCCGCGAGAACATTGCCACCATGTTCAGCAAGTTCGATATGCTTAATGTGGATGTCTGGATATTTGAGTCCCTCTATGAGTTTTTAAAGAAAAAGGCCGGACTCAGACCCAGGGTAGCAGGGACTTTTACCAGTCATGAGGATTTGCCCGGGGGACTGGATTTTCTCTTCTCACTGGGGGGCGATGGTACCTTCCTGGAGACCGTGAACCTGGTCCGCAACAGTGGAATTCCCGTCCTGGGGGTCAACATTGGCCGGCTCGGATTTCTTTCTTACATCTCACAGGAGAATATGGATGAGTCGCTGGAGAGTGTTTTCAGCGGAAAATACGATATCGAGGAACGGATGTTGCTGAAGGTGGAGGTTCCCGGGATCGACCTGGAAGGCATGGATGTGGCCCTCAATGAAGTGCGGATCTACAAAAGTTCCGGCTCCCTGATCACCATCCATGTGAAGGTAAATGACGAATTTTTAAGTGCCTACTGGGCCGATGGGCTCCTCCTGTCAACGCCAACAGGGTCAACGGCTTACAATCTTAGTGTAGGTGGGCCCATCGTGGTCCCCGAATCCCACAGTTTTGTACTGTCGCCCATTGCTCCCCACAACCTCACCGTGCGGCCCCTGGTCTTGCCAGACTCAGCTGTGATGCAACTTTCGGTCGATACCCGCGATTCAGAGTTTCAGCTGGCCATCGATTCCCGTACCATCGACCTGGATGTGGATTCCGTAGTACGGGTGTGCAAGGCAGAATACGCCCTGAAAATGATCCGAATTGAGAATATTAGCTTTTACAGCACCCTCCGGAACAAGTTAATGTGGGGTGCAGATAGGCGTAATTAAAAATATTTGTTATTTTTATGCTTGTATCCCGAATTAGCTGGCTATGAAGAATAAACTCTGGATCCCCATCATTGCACTTCTGCTTATTACTTCCATTGATGGTTATGGTCAGCGCTGGAAGCTCCGGCGTTATGAGTTGGACGTGTACGTGGCAGCCACTACTTTCCATGGCGACATTGGTAAGGCCAATGAAAGCCTGGCCAATATGTTCAACGGTGTCCGGCCCGTTTTTGGAGTCAATCCGCGTTTTTTTATCAAGCAGAAATTTGCTGTTGCTTTGGACCTGGCCTACGCCATGTACGGGGGAAAGGATGATCCCGTGAGCAGCCACGGACGCTACTATTCATTTACCAGTCATGCCTTTGTGCATGGTGTAAGAGCGGAGTATTATATTCTGGGGATGGCTGGACCATCTTTTGGCGGAGCAGTCTATAACAAGAGGGGGATGGTCAACAATTACAACAAGCTGTATGTCTATCTCTATGGAGGGGTCTCCGGGGTTCTTTCCAAAGCAACTATAAAAGACCTGAACAACGATGGAGAGGAGCCCATCAACAATCCGGGCTATAACAATAATTCGGTTTACTCGGCCGTTTTCCCCCTGGGTGCTGGAATGAAGTTTTCCATAGACCCGCGCTGGAGCATCGGATTCGAGCTGGGATACGCTTTCTCCAATTCGGACTGGTTGGATGGATATGCTTCCGAATGGTCCGAGTACCCCGATTCATACTATTCTATAAGTGTTAAAGGAATATACAAGATCAGAAACGATAAGAACGGCAGACCGGTCTTCAAGAAACTCTACCGCTAGGGGAGTTCTGAGGCATGGCGGGGCATTCCTGCTGGTAATCATCACACTTTTGCTATTTACTTCTCCTGCTTCAGGGCAGCGTAATAGTGATATTGGAATAATGGTCGGAGTACCCTGGTACCTGGGCGATCTGGCGCCTTTCATTCCCCAGCCGGTAGTCAGTCCACCGGCTTTTGGACCCATGCTCCGTTACAACTTTAACATGCGGAACGCCTTGCGGGCCCGTGTGGTTTTTTACGATTTGGCAGGCTCAGGTGATATTTTCGGGTTTCCAGGGGAGGATTTCCACTCAAGTTTCGTAGATTTGGGCCTTGATTTTGAATTCAACTGGTGGCCCTATAAAACGGCTCACCAGAAAACAAAATATTCGCCTTATGTAACGGCAGGTGTGGGGTATAGCATCGACCTGGGTGGTGAGGCGAAATCGCACCTTAACATACCCTTCGGAGGAGGGGTAAAGGTGGACCTGGGGAAACGGCTCAGTGGAGGGGTAGAGGTGACCATGCGAAAAACATTCACCGATCTGCTCGACGATGTTCCGAATCCGGGTGGTGAAGCGGTTCAGACCCTGCTGGGGAATAACGACTGGCATATGTTTACGGGCGTTTTCCTCACGTATAAGATTTTTAACTATTTGAACGAGTGCCCCGCTTATCCTGATAAGGCGTACAGGTTAAACAGTCAGAGTAAGAGAAACAAGACTGATAACTGGTATGAGAAGCCTCACGACAAGCAGAGTATATTTGATAAAATAGGGGGCATAGGTAAAAAAGGCAAATGAACCTGAAAGAGCAAATAGACCGTAACAGCCTTCCCAGGCACGTGGCCATTATTATGGATGGCAACGGGCGTTGGGCAGAGAAGAAGGGTGGAGAGCGCATCTTCGGACACCGTAATGGTGTGGAGTCTGTGCGCAAAGTGGTGGAGGCTGCGGGAGAATTGGGAGTGGAGTATCTCACCCTTTATGCTTTTTCAACTGAGAACTGGAACCGTCCACGTACCGAGATAGACGGTTTGATGGCACTGCTTACCCGTGCCATAACCAATGAGACCAATAAGCTAAACGAGAATAATGTCCGCCTGCTAGTGATTGGAAATACAGCTGATCTTCCAAAGAGCGTACATAAGCAACTGATGCATTCGGTAGAATTCCTTTCGGAGAACAAGGGCCTTACCCTGGTCCTGGCGCTAAGTTACAGCGGCCGTTGGGAGATTACCGATGCGGTCAAAAGAATGATGACCGATGCCGAATCCGGGAAGCTGGATCCGGACCAGGTCGATTCCGAGGTCTTGGAATCCTACCTGGCCACATCGTTCATGCCCGACCCGGAGTTGCTAATCAGAACCAGCGGAGAGAGGAGGATCAGTAATTTTTTGCTCTGGCAACTTGCGTATACGGAACTATACTTTTCACCGGTATTGTGGCCCGATTATCGCAAGGAGCATTTTTATGAGGCCATTATCGATTATCAGCGACGGGAGCGACGATTCGGTAAGGTGAGTAAGAAGTCAGGAGCTTTATTAAATAATTAACAGAAGGATTATTATTGCAGGAATGAGACAACGTACTTTTCTATTTATAACGCTCCTGATAAGCTTTTCAGGTCTGGCGACGCGCCAGGTAATGGCACAGCAGCAAAACGATCAAGATACGCTCAAAGTCATGGACTATGAGCATCCCAAGGAATATGTGATTGCAGAAGTAACAGTCAGTGGCATCGAATATATCCAGAAAGAGGTACTGATTAGTTTATCCGGACTTAAAGTGGGTAATACCGTCACTCTTCCGGGCGATGAGGTGACAGATGTACTAAAGAAATTCTGGAGTCAGGGACTTTTTGGCGATGCCATGATCTCGGCTACACAAATCCGCAACGACAGTGTCTGGATCGATATCTACCTTACCGAGCGCCCCCGGATGTCCAATATGAATATTTTAGGTATCGGGAAATCGGAGATGCAGGATGTGGTGGAGAAAATCAACCTGAACAGGGGACAGCAGGTGACAGCCGATATCATGGATAATACCAAACGGATTATTCGTGAACACTTTGTGGAAAAAGGCTTCCTCAATACCCAGGTGGGCATTACTCTAACCGATGATACCATCCGGGTGAACATGGTTCAGATGGATATCACGGTTGATAAGATGAACCGGGTTAAAATTGATGAAATCTACTTTAACGGAGCAACGGCCTTCAAAACGTCCATATTGCGCCGCCAGATGAAGGAAACCAAAAAGGTGAACATCAATATCTTCAAGGCATCCAAGCTGGTGTCGGACGCCTTCAAAGAGGACAAGAAACTTCTGGTGGCCTTTTACAATGAGAACGGTTACAGGGATGCCAAAGTGCTCTCCGATTCGGTGGCTTTTGTGGAGGGAAGCGAGAAGCTTTTGAATCTCTATATAAACATTGAAGAAGGGAACAAGTATTATTTTGGGGATGTGACCTGGGTGGGGAATACCAAATTTCCGTCAGAATACCTGAGTCTCAGACTGGGCGTTAATAGGGGCGATATCTTTGATCAGACCATACTCGATGAGCGGCTCTTTATCGATGAGGATGCCGTAAACGGGGTTTACCTGGACAATGGTTACCTCTTCTTTCAGCTTACCCCGGTGGAGGTAAGTGTGGAGGATGATACCATCGATTTCGAGATGCGTCTTTATGAGGGTGAGATTGCCATGATCAATAAAGTGATTATCTCCGGTAACGACCGGACCAATGAACATGTGGTGCGGCGGGAACTCCGTACACTGCCGGGCGATAAGTTCAGCAAGGCTGAGCTGATCCGTACGGTAAGGGAACTGGCCAACCTGGGGCACTTCGATCCCGAACAGATCGAGCCCAATCCCATTCCCAACCAGGCGGACGGGACTGTGGATATTGAGTACAGACTGGTGGAACGTGCCACCGACCAGCTGGAGGTTTCGGGTGGTTACGGAGGCGGTATGCTGGTGGCTACCGTGGGAATCCGTTTCTCCAACTTCGCGGCCAGCAGGATCTTTCAGCCCAAGGCATGGCGACCGGTCCCCTCGGGCGATGGTCAGACCTTTTCCATCCGGGCACAGACCAATGGAAGGGTGTACCAATCCTATAATTTCTCCTTTGTGGAGCCCTGGTTCGGGGGAAAGAAACCAAACTCCTTCTCCCTGTCGGGTTACTTCTCAAAGATGAACCGGAATCCTTATGCCTTTTACGGTGGCGCTGAAAATATTAAAGATGAGTACTACTCTGTGATCGGGGCATCCATCGGATTGGGAAAAAGACTTACCTGGCCCGATGACTTTTTCACCCTGTATAACGCCTTCTCTTACCAGCGCTATAAGGTTAAGGATTATCCCGGATTGTTCCTGGTGGACAATGGCTTCTTCAACAACTTTAGCTTTACCACCACTCTGGGAAGAAGCTCACAGGACCAGATCATCTATCCCAGGCGCGGATCGAATATCAGTCTGAGCCTGCAGATTACACCTCCCTATTCGCTGTTTAGGTCCGATGTGGATTATGCGAACCTGGAGGATGACGAGAAATACAAGTGGGTGGAATATCACCGCTGGATGTTCAAGGCCGACTGGTTCCATGCGCTGTTGGGCGACCTGGTCCTGATGGCCCGTATGCAATTTGGATACCTGGGGCATTACAACAACGCCATCGGGCCCTCTCCCTTCGAAGGCTTCGACCTGGGTGGAGACGGATTGTCGGGTTACAACCTCTATGGCCGGGAAACCATTGGACAGCGTGGATATCCCAACCGGAGCCTGACTCCCACCGATGGCGCGGGGAACAAGTCGGGGAACGTCTATACCAAATACACCCTGGAATTGCGTTACCCTGTCTCGCTCAACCCATCGGCTACTATTTTTGTGCTGACCTTCCTGGAGGGGGGTAACGCCTGGTACTCCATCGACCAGTTCAATCCATTTAGTGCAAAGCGTGCAGCCGGAGTGGGTGTAAGGGCATTTCTGCCCATGTTTGGTTTGCTCGGAATCGATTGGGCCTATGGATTTGATGACTATCCCGGACACCCTGGGCTGAGTGGCTCTCAGTTCCACTTTACCATCGGTCAGCAGTTCTAATTTTAAAGAAATATTCTACTTTGGTACGGTGTTTGAACCAGCAACTAATAAATAATGATCAGACAGAGATCTAAAAACCTAAGGACCATGAAAAAATTAATGTTATCGGCCCTGGTGCTAATGCTTTTTGCGGGTAGTACTCTGGCACAGAAATTTGCATTTGTCGACTCCGACTATATTCTTCAGAATATTCCATCATACAATGCAGCCCAGGATGAGTTAGATAGAGTATCTGAAACCTGGGAGGTAGAGATTGCTGCCGAGTATGAGCAGATTCAAACAATGTACAAGACCTACCAATCGGAGCGGGTCCTGCTCACAGATGAGATGAGAACGCAGAGGGAGGAAGAGATCATTACCAAGGAGCGTGCAGTTAAGGATCTGCAGGCCAAATATTTTGGTCCTGAAGGAGACCTTTCAAAGAAGCGACAGGAGCTGGTAAAGCCAATCCAGGATGCCATTTACAAGGCTGTAAAGGAATTGTCGGCCGAGGGTTCTTATGCCATCATATTTGATACCGCTTCAGGGGCCGCTATATTGTACTCAAACCCGCGCTATGACTTGAGTGATGAAGTACTTAAAAAGTTAGGTTATAAAAATTAAAATCTTACATTTGTAGCCGCTTTACGCAAGTAATCAGTTAAATACGAATATAACAGACTTAGAAATTATGAAACGAATGATGATGGCCGTGGGAATTCTCAGTATGGCCTTTGTACTCCAAGCACAGAAATTTGGACATATCTCTTCAGAAGCACTGCTTCAGGTAATGCCTGAATATGATTCAGCACAAATAGAGCTTCAGGAACTGCAGCAACACTATGAACTGGAGATTGAACGGATCCAGGTAGAGATCAATAAGAAGATCGAAGAGTTTAACCAGAATGAGGCAACTATGAGTGAGCTGATAAAAGAGGCCAAGGCTTCCGAGGTTCAGGAGCTTCAGATGCGCCTTCAGAACTATTCTCAGACTGCCCAGCAGGACCTGCAGCAGCAGAGCCAGATCGTGATCCAGCCAGTGATGGAAAAGGCACGTGGTGCCATTGACGAGGTGGCCAAGGAGCATGGACTGATCTATGTTTTCGATATTAGCCAGGGCAACCCGGTTTATACCTCTGAGGAGAGTCTTGATATGTTGCCGCTGGTGAAAGCCAGGCTTGAGGAACAGTAGACTGCATCAATACCATGACCGGATGCTGCTTATTAAGTGCCTGGTGCCTGGTTGCAGAAGGGTAGTTGATCATAAGATTTTGGGATTGTGAAGAACATTTAAATTCACAATCCCTTTTTTTTTATAATTTTAAGATATGGCCAAGAGCGGTTTAGAGAGCAATGGTCCCATAGGACTGTTTGATTCAGGGGTAGGCGGACTTACCGTGGCACATGCGCTGCATACGCTGCTTCCCAATGAGCAACTGG
>DAOWFP010000070.1 GCA_030637895.1 Bacteroidota bacterium
CCATGGGATCCGGATCTCCACGCTGTCATTAAACAGCGTAACTGCATTGAGAAACTGGTAGGGATCTTCAGAAGTAGAGATATTCAGTTCCCCAATATACTGTATACTGTTATAATAATAGCTGGTTTGCCACTTCACAGGATTCCAGAGCCCACTGTTGCTGGGGGTGGATACAACCGTATCCAGTCTATCTAATTTTTTAATGCCAAATACATCATAGCTCGGGAGTACATACAGTTGGGCCAGCTTACCTTCCATGGGAATCTGAAGGACGAACTCGGCCCGAAGCGTATCAGGTGCCACCCCGATGGAACGGCCGTTGGGGAGTACCGACTCTCCCAGGTTTGATTCGTAGGTATCAAATGCCACCCAGAGTGTATCATTACTGAACTGGTCTGTTTTCATATGAACCCGGACTCTGAAAAAGGTATAATCGGAATGAACCTGGATGCTGGTAATGGAACTGTCAGGGTAAGAACCTGTCTCAGTAAAGGTAGACGGAGAAGGCGCATAGGCCAGTATTCCAAAGTTCTGTTCCGGAGAGGTGAGATTGTGCCACAGATAACGGTATTGCTTGTCTGAGTAAGGATTTGTGATCCAGGTTTGCTTGAACCATTCATCAATCAGGGCGAACTGCACTCCCCCGGCACAACCCGAGGACTCTATATTATCGAACATCCTGATGTTGTATCTCCCTTGTTCTTCCTCTGATATACCTCCATGGTGCATACCGGAAGGTGAAAGGTGTGCGCTTCCCCAGCTGGATGGCACTCCGAATTCAGCAATAATAAGAGGGATATCCTGATAATGTGCTTTCAAATCCTTGAGATAGCCAAGGTAATTATTGGGCCCCACGGAATCAGATTCTGCCAGGTACACAGGGTCCTGAACAATGAAATCGGGATAATAGGGGTAGGCATGATATCCAATGAAAAAACCCGGAGTATTCACAGCACTCAGGAGGTTTGCCAGATCGATCTGTTCTTTATCCTCGGTGCTACCAGGAAGGAGATCTTCTGTTGGGTGGGCAATGGGATCAAGGGTGGGCCAGGATGAAAAACCGCATGGCCGGATTGACTGATACTGGTCATTTTCATACTGCATCAGGCCATCAAGGCGTTGTGCAATCCAAACTTCCACAGGATCGCCTGCAGGGAGCTGAAAAAAGTTTCCTGCAAAAGTTGTTTCACCAGGATTAGCCTCATTGCTTAAGCTTACCTCTTCGGGATAAATCTCCCTGCCTGGCAGGTATCCAATAACCCAGGGGGAAATATCGGACGTGAAGTCACCATAGGCCTTTCCAAATCGATGCGCTATGCTGATGTCCCCGTGGACAGCTGCCACCGCTTCCCTGATCTCCTGATCGAAAGATGCAGTCTGCTCAAAAAGATCGACCGCCACTTCATTCTCCTCCAGCCAGACTCCATGAAGCACCAGTAAAGGATTTTGTGGATGATCCTGGTTATACTTCCTTAGCTCATCATAGAACCTTGGATAATGGAGTGTATACAGGCGAATGGTATTGTAGCCAGCCTCTTTGATCAGGTCAAACCAGCGTCGGTAATCTTCTGCCGTGGCCGCCAGCTCTCCGGGCTGGGTCCCGGGTACTGACACACCCAGATTGATCCCCTTCATAAAAATCGGGATATAATTGAACCCGTTCCAGATGGCGAATTTATCTTCCGTTATGGCATAATCTCCCCGATAAGGCTCAGGTTCGGCAGTTTCCTTCAGGTGCTGAGCAAATCCAGGTCTCATAAGTCCCTGGCACAAAATGAAAAAGAATAGGAGTGTAATACGGAAAGAAGAGTTGAAATACTTCATTGGCACTTGGATAGGCTATTAAGTAGTAAAATTAGCTGTTCTTTCCGAGAGTGGAAGCTTTTTTTTTTGAATTGTTTTAACCCAAATCACGAATGAGCAGCTCTATGTTCTGCAGACCTCGTTGTTCCAGGATCAACTCCTTGTTGATCATCACCCGGTCGATGGTGGATTGATCGAAATAGCGGATGGTAACCAGTTCGAGACCTGTCTGGTAAGCCACTTTGTATTTCTCCTCCAGTTCATCAGTTACCAGCCTTAACCTCCTCTTGTCATTGTTCACAATCATTTTGAAGCTGATGGCCGAATTCTGCATAAGGTTGATCTTCATCCCGTGCTTGCTGAAGATCCCGAAAATCTCCTCCAGGTTGCCCTCATTGATAAAAGAGAAGTCAAGGGGGGAGAGGCGGATGAGCACCTGTTCCATCTTGAAGATAAAAGAGGGAGTCAGTTTAGTGTAAGAGAGGTTCCCCACCAGTGTGCCCGGGGCATCCGGATCCACAAATGATTTCACATGCAGATTGATGTTCTTATTCTGCAAGGGTTTGATGGTCTTGGGATGGATCACAGAGGTGCCAAAATAAGCCAGCTCTATGGCATCCAGGTAGGATAATTTTTCCAGCAGAATGGTATCGTCAAAGTACTTGGGATCGGCATTTAACACACCCGGCACATCTTTCCAGATGGTGACGTTTTCGGCCTTCAGCATATAAGCAATAATGGCAGCTGTATAGTCCGAACCCTCCCTGCCCAGCGAGGTGGTCTGATCATTTATGGTGGATCCTAAAAAACCCTGTGTAATCAGAATCCGTTCCCCATTAAATACGAAATGTTCATTCACAAGCTGACTTGACAGCTCCCAGTCGACCTTGGCTTCGCGCCAGGTATTGTTGGTTTTAAGCGAACGGCGAATATCCATCCAGCGGGTGCGTACCTCCGAACTATTTAAATAATTACTAATAATGGTGGTTGAGAGCAGTTCTCCATAGCAGATCAGCTGGTCGTAGTCAAAATCATAATTGAGAGTAGGCTCCTTTGCCAGCCTGTCGGCCAGATCGCTAAAGAGCTCCTCCACTTCTGCAAACACTTTGTGGCCCTTATCTTCAAAGAGTCCACCAGTCACCTCCAGGTGGTATGCTTTCAGCTCCTTGTACTCCTGCTTCAGCTTTTCGCTCTTCCCGGCGGTATAGTGATCGATGATCCTTTCGACCGCATTGGTGGTCTTCCCCATGGCAGATACCACAACTACTATCTTATCTTCCTTATAACGCTGAAGAATCTCAGCGATGTTCCTTACCGCTTCGGCACTCTTTACGGAAGCCCCTCCAAATTTGAATACAAGCATATTTGCAATGATTTATGCAGACTGATCGGCAAAATTAACTAAATCTCCATTCTAAGCAACCGGGCCATCCGTTCACCACATCGCTCAAGGAGTTGTTCACCGTTTTTCAATGATGATTCCAGGTCACCCGGTCTTTCCTGGATGGGCATCAGCAGATCAAATCCCAATTCATAGAGCACAGCGGCATCCGCATCCAGCGTCCCCGCCACCCCGATCACAGGCTTTCCCTGTTCTTTAGCCATCAATGCAACACCAAAGGGGGTTTTCCCAAAACGGGTCTGTGCATCCATCTTTCCTTCCCCGGTAATCACAAGGTCGGCCTCACTGATCTTCTTTTCAAGTCCCACCACTCCTGCAATTATATCAAATCCCCTAAGCAGGCGGGCATCCAGAAAAGCCATCAAACCGGCTCCCAATCCACCGGCTGCACCGGCTCCTGGCACCCCGGAAACCTCCTTTCCCAACTGATCCCGCATTAGCTCTGCAAAATGAACCAGGTTCCGGTCCAGCTTTTCCACCAAAGCCGGATCGGCCCCTTTTTGCGGACCATAGATCGCTGAAGCACCCTGCGAGCCTGTCAATGGATTGCTTACATCACAGGCCACAACAATCTCTGTTCCTGCTACCCGTGGATCCAAACCATCCATATGAATCTGTTCCACTTCACCCAGGGCACCACCCCCCTGAACACTTATGATCCCGTACTTACCACTGAATTGTACACCCAGTGCCTGTGCCATCCCGACACCTCCATCATTGGTGGCACTCCCCCCTATCCCAAGCAAAATTTTCTTCACACCCCGATCCAGCGCATCCTTAATCAGCTGTCCGGTACCAAAGGTAGAGGTGATCCAGGGATCCCTCTCATTCCCTTTTAGAAGTTCAATGCCTGAAGCTGCCGCCATTTCGATTACGGCCGTCTCCCCATCACCGGTGATGCCATAAAAGGAGTCGACCTCCCGCATCAGCGGATCCATCACCATTAGTTCAACACGCTTCCCTTGAGTGGCATCAATTACCGATTGAACCGTGCCCTCGCCTCCGTCAGCCATGGGAACCAGAATGCAGGAGACATCGGGGATAATTTTTTGGATCCCCCGAGCCAGTGCGGAAGCCACCTCAATGGCGCTCAGACAATCCTTAAATGAGTCGGGTGCGATCAGAATATTCATCTCACCCATAAAAATATCGGATTTTTTTGGATAATTTGATCCCTCTAACAAAACTCTATCAGATGTCTGTCGGATTTCTGGCCCTTCTGGCCGCCCTGCCCATAGTTGCTATCTTCGTTTTTATGGTGGGATTCCGCTGGCCCGCCACCAAAGCCATGCCCCTGGCATTCCTAATTACCCTGGTCCTGGCCCTTTTTATCTGGAAAACGCCCGGCAACTGGATCATGGCTTCCACAGTGAACGGAGTGGTGATTGCCTTTAAGATCCTCTTCATCGTATTTGGTGCCCTGCTACTGCTGTTTACCATGCGCGAAAGCGGAGCAATCGAGGCGATCAATCGCGGATTTACCAATATTTCGGCCGATAAACGGGTGCAGGCCATTATCATCGCCTGGCTATTTGGCGGATTTATTGAAGGATCGGCAGGATTCGGAACGCCGGCAGCCCTGGCTGCTCCCCTGCTGCTCTCCCTGGGATTTCCCGCACTGGCTGCTGTCATGGTGGCCCTGATTGCCAATGTGACCCCGGTATCCTTTGGATCGGTGGGCACCCCCACCCTTCTTGGAATCCAACCCTCCCTGGACATCCCTTCTGTACAGGAGTACATCGCCCAATCGGGTCTCACTTACGCCGAATACATGCACCAGATTGGGGTGTGGACCGCCCTGCAGCATGCCCTGCCCGGACTCCTGCTGCCCCTGATCATGGTGGTCATGATGACCCGGTTTTTTGGGGAGAAGCGCAGTATCAAAGCGGGACTGGCCATCTGGCCCTACGCCCTCTTTGCCGGCTTCTGTTTTGTGGGACCCTATGTGGCCGTGGCCCTGCTGCTGGGACCTGAATTCCCCAGCCTGGTGGGCGGATTGCTGGGACTGGCCATCCTGATTCCGGCCACCCGCGCAGGTTTTTTGGTGCCCAAAACCACCTGGGACTTCCCGGAGCGGTCGCAGTGGGAAAAGAACTGGATGGGCTCCATTAGCATGGAGAAACCCGGTGCTGCCAAAAGTTCCATTCTGAAAGCATGGATTCCCTATGTACTGATCGGTCTGCTCTTGGTGTTGAGCCGGGTCCGCACTCTCCCCATCTACGAATGGATTAAGTCGGCCGATATTCCCTATAGCGGTCTTTTTGGCACCACAGTAAGCGGCACCATCGACCCGCTCTACAATCCCGGCATCATCCCCTTTATCCTGGTCTCTCTGCTCTGCATTCCCATGTTCAGAATGAAAAGAAAGGATGTGGGGGCCGCCTGGTCGGAAGCCCTGAAACGAATCAAAAACCCGGTGATCGCCCTGATTTTCGCCGTACCCATGGTACGGATCATGATGCAGTCGGGGAACAATCCGGGGGAGATCATGGGTATGCCCATCGCTATGGCCACAGCCATGTCTGGGCTTTTCCAGGGAAGCTGGCCGGCAATTGATGCCTTTATCGGGGCCCTGGGCTCCTTTATGGCAGGATCCAATACCGTCTCCAACATGCTCTTCTCCCTTTTCCAGTTCTCCATTGCCGAACAGCAGGGTATGTCAACCATCCTGCTGGTGAGCCTTCAGAACATCGGAGGTGCCATGGGCAATATGATATGTGTACACAATGTGATCGCCGCCTGTGCCACGGTGGGACTGGTGGGAGTGGAAGGCCTATTGATCCGGCGGAACCTTCTGCCCATGGCCATTGTGGGTGGCATTGTGGGGATCATTGGTCTTATCCTGGTCTATACCGTGGGTCAGGGGATGATTTAAAATATATTAATAACAGATAATTCATGATATCTTTCAGCTTCATGAAACCCAATACCATGAAAAAAAACAACGATCATTTTTACTTCGCAAAAGAGCTGGAATGGACAGAAATGGCAAAAGGTGTATCAAGAAAAATTCTTGGCCACGACAAGCAGATCATGATGGTCAAGGTCAGGTTTGAAGCGGGTGCTGTGGGCGCGTTGCACCAACATGTTCATACCCAGACAAGCTACTGTGCCAAAGGGAGATTTGAATTTACTGTGGGTGAAGAGAAACAGATTATCAACTATGGCGACGGGGTTTACATCCCTTCAAACGTACAACATGGAGTTGTATGCCTGGAAGAAGGAGTTATTATAGATGTATTCACCCCTGCCCGGGAGGACTTTCTCAATGGAGATGCTGTATCCTATTTTCATAATAATGACTAATTTTAGGCATGGAAAATAACAGCGTTGTAACTTTCGGTGAGGTGATGTTACGCCTGGCCACACCCGGAAATTTTCGTTTTGAACAGTGCGATACCCTGAGTTCCACTTTTGGCGGCGGCGAGGCCAATGTGGCCGTTTCCCTTGCCAACTATGGAATCCCTGTATCCTTTGTTAGCCGTCTTCCGAACAATGATATTGCCGGCGCATGCATCAAAGAGCTGAAGGGCCTGGGTGTGGATACCAGTCAAATTCTTCGCGGAGGTGAACGCATGGGTATCTATTTTCTTGAAACCGGTGCAATAAACCGGGCCAGCAAGGTCATCTATGACAGGGCCAATTCGGCCCTCTCAGAGGTAAGTCCCGGGATGATTGACTGGGACAGGGTATTTGACAGGGCCAGCTGGTTTCACTGGACCGGTATTACCCCGGCAGTTTCAGAATCTGCTGCTGCAACATGTCAGGAGGCCATTGAGGCTGCCAACAGGAAAGGAATCATCGTATCCACCGACCTGAACTACCGCAAGAATCTCTGGAAATATGGAAAGACCGCCAGGGAGGTAATGCCTGGACTGGTTGCCGGCTGCGATGTAGTGTTGGGAAACGAAGAGGATGCGGCCATGGTTCTGGACATTCACCCCGATGGTGTGGATGTGACCAGCGGAGCTGTGGATGCAGAAGCCTATTTGTCGGTTTCACAAAAGATCATGGAAAAATTTCCGCGCTGCAAAAAAGTAATCACTACCCTACGGGGTTCCATCAGTGCCAACCACAACACCTGGTCGGGGGTGCTTTACGATGGCTCCAAATTATACAAGGCTCCCGAATATAAGCTGACCCATATCGTCGATCGCGTGGGAGGTGGTGACTCATTTATGGGGGGACTCATATACGGATTGCTCACTTACAAAGAGGATTTGCAGTCTGCCCTCAATTTTGCAGTGGCAGCATCCAGTTTGAAACACACCATTTATGGCGATTACAACCGGGTAAGGGTGTCTGAAGTAGAAAAACTGATGGGTGGTGATGCTTCGGGGAGGGTTTCTCGTTGAGAAATCAATACTCTTTGTTAAGTTTGCGCCGCTAGCAGATCATGAAGAATCCATATCCATCCCATCCCCATTTTCAAGGTCTCACCGCTTCTCTGGAGGCAGGAGATCAAAAAGTGCAGTACCTGGATGGGCTCTCTGGCTCCTCCCGTTCCGCCCTGATTCACGCCTGCCTCAGCGAAGTAAAAGGAGCTCATCTAATTGTATTTCAGGACAAAGAGGAGGCTGCTTACTTTTATACCGACCTGGTGACACTGGATGGATCGCCCGACCGGACTCTTTTTTTTCCTTCCTCTTACAAGCGGTCAGTGCAGTACCAGCAGACCGACGAAGCCAATATCATCACCCGGACACAGACCCTCCGCCGGCTTTCGGAACGAAGGGTGGCCAGTTTTATCGTAAGCTACGCGGAGGCACTGGTTGAGTCGGTGGTCACCCGAAAGCAACTGGGAGAGTCCACCCTGGAGATC
>DAOWFP010000047.1 GCA_030637895.1 Bacteroidota bacterium
AAGAGGCCTGGAATTGCAGAAATCAGGCTTAACTTGAAAAATGCCTGAAACCCACGTTTGACCCGATCTACTCAGTATTAGGGGTGTAAAGCTGGAGACTACTGATCAGTCTTATTCCCCGATAATCTTCACCAGGGCACGCTTGCGGCGCTTTCCGTCAAACTCCCCATAAAAGATCTGTTCCCAGGGACCAAAATCAAGGCGACCACCGGTGATGGCAACCACCACTTCACGTCCCATCAGGGTGCGTTTGATATGGGCATCTGCATTGTCCTCAAAACCATTATGCCTGTATTGGCTGTAAGGTTTTTCCGGGGCCAGTTTCTCAAGCCACACTTCGAAATCGTGATGCAATCCTGCTTCATCATCATTAATGAATACGGAAGAGGTGATGTGCATAGCATTCACTAGAACCAGGCCTTCCTGAACGCCGCTCTCGAGCAGACACTTTTCAATCTCAGGTGTGATATTAATCAATTCCCTGCGCTTTTTGATTTCGAACCAAAGTTCTTTACGATATGATTTCATTGGCTGCGATTTGATTTAGTTTAGCTTCAGTTCCTGCTGTATTTCAAGGATCTTTTTCTCCAGTCCTTCTTTTACAACTTTATAATCCTCTCTTTTCTCCAGTTTGCCGCTTACGCTGAAATAGAACTTGATCTTGGGTTCGGTCCCCGATGGTCTGACCGAGATCTTACTGCCGTCTTCCAGTAAAAACTGGAGCACATTTGATTGGGGCAGATTCAGGGAAGTCTTTGCCCCGGTGAGACAGTTAGTACTTGCCTGTTCCAGGTAGTCACGAATGGTGACAACTGGTGATCCATTTAGCTCAGAAGGCGGATTTTTCCTGAATTCTGACATCATCTGCTGGATCTCTTCGGCTCCTGATTTCCCTTTTCTCACAACATTGATCAGGGACTCCTGGTAGCAGGAAAAATTCAGGTATATCTCCATGAGGATGTCATACATGCTTTTGCCTCGACTGCGTGCCCAGGCAGCCATTTCGGCCAGTATGGAGCAAGAGGCAACCGCATCCTTATCCCTCACAAAGTCGCCGATCATAAATCCATAACTCTCTTCACCTCCTCCAATGAAGGTCATTGTGTCTTCATTTTTCCGAATGATGTCAGCAATGAATTTAAAACCCGTAAGAACATCCCAGTAAGGAACTTTATAATGCCTGGCCATATCTGCAATCAACTCAGTGGTTACAACCGTCTTGACAATATACTCCTTGCCGCTTAGCTTACCCCTTTCTGACCACTGCGATAATAGGTAGTAGGAGAGGAGGGCAGCCGTTTGATGCCCATTCACCAGGATCAGCTTCCCTTTGTCATCCCTGATGGCAATTCCTACCCGGTCGGCATCCGGATCACTGGCCATCACCAGGTCGGCACCCACTTCATCGGCTTTTTTCAGGGCCATATCCAGGGCTGCAGACTCTTCCGGATTGGGAGATACCACGGTGGGGAAATTTCCATCCACCACATCCTGTTCAGGAACATTATAGATGTTGGTAAAACCCATCTCCTTCAAAGCCCTGGGAACCAGTAGGACTCCGGTTCCGTGGATGGGTGTATAGACAATTTTTATATCCGGGTGGGCTTCAATCAGCTCCGGGTTAATGGATTGTTTTACTACCTCATTAATGTAAAGGGCATCCATCTCCTCACCAAGCGTGATAATCTTCTCCTTGTCCCCATCGAATTTTACATCCCCTATGGATTTAATATTTTGTACTTCCTTTATGATATTTACATCATGTGGGTTAATGATCTGAGCGCCATCCTCCCAGTAAGCTTTATACCCATTGTACTCCTTGGGATTATGTGAAGCTGTGATAACCACCCCGCTCTGACAGCCCAGTTGCCGGATGGCAAAACTTAGTTCCGGCGTTGGCCTTAAGCCATCGAAAAGGTAGGACTTGATTCCGTTAGCCACACATATCTGGGCCGTAATCTCCGCAAACAGAGGGCTGTTATTGCGGCAATCATGTGCCACCGCCAAACTGATCTCCTTTCTGTCACTGAACTGCTTCAGCAGGTAGTTACAGAGTCCCTGGGTGGCCATGCCAAGGGTATAGATATTCATACGGTTGGTCCCTACTCCCATGATCCCACGCAGGCCACCCGTTCCAAATTCCAGATCGCGGTAGAAACTTTCGATTAATTCGGTCTCATTGTGGTCCAGCATTTCACGAATGGCTGTTTTGGATGCCTCATCGATGGGGCTATTGAGCCAGACCTCTGCTTTCTTTCTGACCTCACTCAGCATGTTTTGGTTCTCCATGGTTATAGATAGGGATATTAATAATATGATTACATCAGGTTATGAATGCACCTCTCCAGGCTGTCTCTCCAGTAGGGCACCTCGACTCCATAAACTTCCTGGATCCTGGATTTGTTCATTACACTATACGCCGGTCGCTTTACTGCTCCCGGAAATTCGTGGCTTTCAATGGGGACTACCTTGGCCCTGCAACCGATCAAGCGGCAGATTTCCATGGTCATGTCGTACCAGCTGCATACTCCGCTATTGGAGTAGTTAAAAACGCCTGGTACAAACTGTATCATATCAGAATCCACATCAGAGATGATCTGCATAATGGCTTTGGCAAGGTCTTCAGCATAGGTGGGAGTGCCCACCTGGTCGTAGACAACCTTCAGATCGCTTTTTAGATCCATCCGGTTGATCATGTTCTTCACGAAATTTGTTCCAAATACACTGTAGAGCCAGGAGGTACGTATGATCAGGACCCGGGGATGACCCCGCAATGCATTTTCTCCTTCAAGCTTCGTCCTGGCATAAACTCCCAGGGGTGCAGTTGGATCATCCTCCCTGATGGGCCTTGGTTGCTCGCCCCGATATACATAATCTGTTGAGATATGGATCATGCGGACAGATCTGAACTCCTCCATACAAGATCTGAAATTAACAAGGATATCCCGGTTAAGCTTCGCAGCTTCCTTGGGCTCTTTTTCGGCGCGCTCCACATCTGTATAAGCAGCACAGTTGATAATAAAATCTACGGGGTTTGATGCCAGGTATGATTTTAGGGCCATCAGATCGGTGGCATCCAACTCCTCTATATCCGTAAAGGTGTAGGTTTGCCTGAATCTGTTGCGCATCTTTTTTACCTCTCTGCCAAGCTGACCATTTGCTCCGGTTACAAGTACATGACTCATTTTGTGATGTTTAAAGTTGTTTTAAATAGGGCAGAATCCTGTCCTTTTCTGAAATGACCGCCTTTTCCGGATCGATCTTCCAGTCAATCTGCAAATCAGGATCATCGAAACGGATCCCCGATTCAGATTCGGGGCGATAGTACTGATCACACTTATACTGCACAGTCGCTTGATCAGACAGTATTGATAAACCATGAGCAAACCCTCCCGGGATCAGCAACTGTAAGAAGTTCTTTGCACTGAGCTCTATACCAAACCATTGTCCATAGCTAGGAGATCCAGGCCGGATATCTACTGCCACATCAAAAAGGGCACCTTCTGTAACTCGTACCAGTTTGGCCTGAGCGTATGGCTCTTTCTGAAAGTGCAGGCCGCGTATGACACCATAGCTGGAGCGACTCTGGTTGTCCTGAATAAATTCATATCCAATACCTTTCCGGGAGAACTCTTCTTTGTGATAGCTCTCATAAAAAAATCCTCTGGGATCTTTAAAAACCCTTGGTTCCAGAATCAGTAAGCCTTCAATACCTGTCTCTTTTACGATCATCTTTGTTAAGTATCTGAGTCAAGAAGTTTTTCGTTTGCTATGTTAAACAGGTACTGGCCATAGGAGCTGCTACGCATTTGCTCGGCAAGTGCGAGCAGTTGTGCTTTATCGATGAATTCCATCTGGAATGCAATTTCCTCTATGCAGGAAATTTTCAGTCCCTGCCGTTGTTCTATGGTATGCATGTAGTTAGCAGCCTGTAGCAGACTCTCTTGCGTGCCAGTATCAAGCCATGCCATGCCTCTTCCCATTATCCGCACCTTCAGCCGTTGCTCCTCCAGGTAGAGCTTGTTCAGATCGGTAATTTCCAGTTCGCCCCGCTTGGATGGTTTCAGTGATTTTGCTTTCCCGACCACATCATTTCCATAGAAATATAGTCCCGTTACAGCATAATTTGATTTGGGATGAGCCGGTTTTTCCTCCAGACTCAGCACTTTCCCGTCTTTATCAAAATCAACCACGCCATAACGGTTGGGATCGGTGACATAGTAACCAAAGACCATTGCACCATCTTCAAGAGCTGCAGCCTGCATTAAGGTATTACTAAAGCCATGTCCATAAAAGATATTATCTCCCAGGATCAGGCAGACAGGCTCATTCCCAATAAACTCTTCTCCTAGCAGAAAAGCCTGTGCCAGTCCGTCGGGCGAAGGCTGGATGGTATAACTCAGAGAAAGCCCGAGCTGAGTACCGTCATCCAGCAGGGTTTGGTAGAGATGCAGATCCTCCGGCGTGGAAATAATAAGAATCTCCCTGATGCCAGCCAGCATAAGAACAGAGAGGGGATAGTAGATCATGGGTTTGTCATAAACCGGGATGATTTGCTTTGAGATGGACCTGGTGATGGGGTGAAGACGCGTGCCTGCCCCTCCGGCCAGAATTATACCTTTCATATTAGCTGTTTAAAAGATGATCAAAATATTTAATAGTAAGTTCAAGTCCGGTCTCGAGCTCCACAACGGGACTCCAACCATCAAGGATTTCCTTAGCCAGGCTTATGTCGGGCCTGCGCTGGATCGGGTCATTCTCGGGAAGGGGCAGGAAGCAGATCTCGGATTTTGAGCCGGTCATTGAGACAATCTTTTTAGCCAGATCAAGGATGGTAAACTCCACGGGATTGCCGATATTGACCGGACCTGTAATCTGGTCGCCTGTTTGCATCATCCGGATCATACCCTCAAGGAGGTCATCCACATATTGGAAACTTCTTGTTTGCGATCCATCACCGTAAATGGTTATCTTCTGGTTCTGAAGTGCCTGCACAATAAAGTTGGATACAACCCTGCCATCGTTTGGGTGCATATTTGGACCGTAGGTATTAAAGATCCTGATAATTTTTATTCTCACCTGGTTTTGTTGATGATAGTCGGAAAAGAGTGTCTCGGCACAACGATTTCCTTCATCGTAACAGGAGCGTACCCCTATGGGATTTACATTCCCCCAGTATGATTCGGGCTGTGGATGGACTGTGGGATCTCCATATACCTCACTGGTGGAAGCCTGCAATATTTTTGACTTGATCCGTTTAGCCAGCCCAAGCATATTAATGGCTCCCATTACTGAAGTTTTGACAGTCTTGATGGGATTGTACTGATAATGTATGGGAGAAGCCGGACAGGCCAGGTTGTAAATTTCATCTACCTCCACAAAGTATGGACTTGTAACATCGTGCCTGATCAGTTCAAAATAGGGATTTTCCAGCAGATGGACGATGTTCCTTTTTGATCCGGTGAAGTAATTATCCAGGCATAGTATCTCGTTGCCCTCCTGTAGCAGGCGCTCGCAAAGATGTGATCCTATAAAGCCGGCTCCACCGGTAACAAGTATTCGTTTCATTCTACTCCTAGTTTAACAGCTTGCTTCCCTATGCAATAATAGGAGAAACCATGTTCCTGAAGCTCATCTGTATCATATATGTTGCGTCCGTCAAAGATTACCTTTTCACGCATCAGTTTTTCAAGCACGCCATAATTCAGCACACGAAATTCAGGCCATTCCGTTACAACAACCAGTCCGTCTGCATCGATCAGGGTCTCATATTTATCCTGGCAATATTCGATTTTATCTCCCAGAATCCTTCTGGCCTCTTCCATGGCTACAGGATCATAAGCCCTGATTTGTACACCCTCCCTGCTCAGCTCCTCAATAATGCGAATGGAGGGAGCTTCCCGCATATCATCTGTATGTGGCTTAAATGAGAGTCCCCAGAGACCTATCTTTTTCCCCTTCAGTGAAGATCCAAAATGCTCTTTTAACTTAGAAGGTATTACCGACTTCTGTTTCTCATTAACCAGTTCCACCGCTTTTAATATTTCCAGGGAGCGATTGTATTCATCTCCTGTGCGAATTAGTGCTTTTACATCCTTGGGAAAGCAACTTCCTCCATATCCAGCACCAGGATATATAAATTTGTGTCCAATACGGGTATCACTTCCAATCCCTTTTCTGACCATATTTACATCTGCGCCCACTACCTCGCATAAATTTGCGATGTCGTTCATGAAACTGATTTTAGTGGCTAGCATGGAATTGGCCGCATATTTGGTCATTTCTGCCGACGTTATATCCATAAAGATAATGGGGTGTCCGTTCAGGGTAAAGGGTTTGTAGAGCCTTTTCATAATTTTCTCAGCTCTTTTTGAATCTGTACCGATTACAATCCTGTCGGGTTTCAGAAAATCATTGATGGCAGCACCCTCTTTCAGGAATTCAGGATTGGATGCCACATCGAACTCCAGATTGCTAGCTCTTTTTTTCAGGGAATCGGAAATTCTTTGCCTGATCTTTTCAGCAGTTTTGATGGGCACCGTACTTTTAGTGGCAACAACCAGATAATCCTGCATATAAGTACCGATTTCTTCTGCAACAGCCAATACATATTGAAGGTCGGCACTGCCATCTTCATCAGGAGGCGTTCCTACAGCGATGAATACTGCCTCACAATCTACAAGGCTCTCTTCCAGGCTAGTGCTGAAAATAAGGCGCCCCTTCTCCACATTGTTGCTGACCATATTTTCAAGTCCGGGCTCATAAATTGGAATGACTCCCTGTTTCAGATTCTCTATCTTCTTTTTATCAATATCCACACAGGTTACAGTAATACCTGTTTCGGCGAAACAGGTCCCAGAAACCAATCCAACATATCCTGTTCCAACAATAGCAATCTTCATTTTTATCGGGTTTAATTTATTGAATTGTAAAGTTAAATTATTAATGGATACCCAAGCACGATGATTTCCAAGATTTTAAAACAAGTATCAAAGTTGGAGTTGGCATGTGAGCTAAGGGTTTGCAAGAGATAGTTTTTCAGGGGTTTAGAGCTCTCTTTTTTTGGGCAATTACGTGCATTTTGTTAACTTTGCGCCTTGTTAAAACAATTATAATGTCTAACTTATTAATTTTAAGAGAATTAACTAATGTCTAACGAGAGTAAAAAGGTAGATCCCAACGAAGTTGAGGTCACAGCCAATGAACCCAAAGAAGAGACTTCAGCCGCAGCTACAAGCGCTACCGAAGAAGCAGTAGCTGAGGAACAAGCTGAGGTAGTGGCCGAAGAGCCAAAAGCCGAAGAGGAAGTGGCAGCAACCGAAGGACCTGAGGCAGCAGCCGAAGAACAGCCAAAAGCAGCAACCGAAGGACCTGAGGCAGCAGCCGAAGAACAGCCAAAAGCTGAAGAGCCAAAAGCCGCAACCGAAGGACCTGAGGCAGTAGCCGAAGAACAGCCAAAAGCTGAAGAGGTAGTGGTAGAACAGCCAAAAGCCGAAGAGCCAAAAGCTGAAGAGGTAGTGGTAGAACAGCCAAAAGCCGAAAAACCTGCTAAAGAAAAAAAGAGTACAAAGAAGACACCCAAGGCAGTTTCCGCTGGCGATACAGGTGTTGAAGATTTTAACTGGGAGGAGTTTGCCACTGGAGAGGCGGAAGCAACAGGAGACCAGGCTGAGTTTGAGAAATTGTACTTAGAAACCCTGTCCACCATCGCTGAAAATGAAGTGATCGACGGCCTTGTGATTTCCATGAACAAGCGTGAAGTGGTCATCAATATTGGTTATAAATCAGAGGGTGTAATCTCACTCAGTGAATTCCGCTATGATACCGAACTCAAGGTGGGAGACACAGTGGAAGTATATGTAGACAGCCAGGAAGACAAGAAGGGTCAACTGGTACTTTCCCACAAAAAAGCCAGGGCCATGCGTTCCTGGGACCGTGTCAATCAGGCACTGGATCAGGATGAGGTAATCAAGGGATACATCAAGTGCCGCACCAAGGGTGGTATGATTGTAGATGTATTCGGTATTGAGGCCTTCCTTCCAGGATCTCAGATCGATGTGAAACCGATCAGGGATTACGATGCCTATGTGGGTAAAAACATGGAATTTAAGGTAGTAAAGATCAACCACGAATTTAAGAACGTCGTGGTATCACATAAAGCATTGATCGAAGAGGAGCTGGAGCAGCAGAAGAAGGAGATCATTGCCAAACTGGAGAAGGGTCAGGTTCTGGAAGGAACTGTGAAGAATATCACCTCTTATGGTGTGTTTATTGACCTGGGCGGTGTTGATGGTCTGATTCACATTACCGACCTCTCCTGGGGCCGGGTGAATCATCCTGAAGAGATTGTCGAGCTTGACCAGAAACTAAATGTGGTTATTCTTGACTTTGACGATGATAAGAAAAGGATAGCACTGGGTCTGAAGCAACTGACCCCGCATCCATGGGATTCACTGGATGAGGCACTTAAGGTGGGTGACCAGTTGAAAGGCCGGGTTGTTGTTATGGCCGATTATGGAGCATTCGTAGAGATCGCGGCCGGTGTTGAAGGCTTGATTCACGTAAGTGAGATGTCATGGTCACAACACCTGAGAAGTGCGCAGGAGTTTATGAAAGTGGGTGACAAAGTGGATGCCGTTATTCTGACCCTCGACCGTGAAGAGCGTAAGATGTCGCTGGGCATGAAGCAGCTGAAGACTGATCCCTGGGAGAAGATTGATGAGAAATACCAAGTTGGAAGCAGGCATATTGCCAAGGTTCGCAACTTCACCAATTTCGGTGTCTTCGTGGAGATTGAAGAAGGTGTGGATGGACTGATTCATATTTCGGACCTTAGCTGGACCAAGAAGATCAAGCATCCTGCTGAATTTACTGCAATTGCAGCTGATATTGAAGTAGTGGTACTTGAAATTGACAAGGATAACCGACGATTGAGCCTTGGTCACAAGCAGCTGGAAGAGAATCCATGGGATGTCTTTGAAAGTGTGTTTGGTGTTGATTCAATCCACGAGGGAACCATTATTGAGCTGATGGACAAGGGTGCGGTGATTGCACTGCCTTATGGTGTAGAAGGATTTGTTACTCCAAAACACCTTGTGAAAGAGAATGGAAGTCCTGTAAAAATGGATGAGAAATTAGATTTTAAGGTAATTGAGTTTAATAAGTCAGCAAAAAAGATTATCTTGTCTCATAGTCGCATCCATGAAGATGTGAAGAAATCTTCGGACCGTTCAAGCAAGCAGAGCGAAGGCTCAGAAGTAAGGAAAGCAACCAGGAAATTGAAAACCAACCTGGAGAAAACCACACTTGGTGATATTTCCGAACTTGCTGCCCTGAAGACTGAAATGGAACAGAATCAGAAGAGCGCAAAGAAGAAGGCGGAAGGCGACAAAGAAGAGAAGTAGAATCTTTAAAAACAATTTAGTCAGCTATGGAATTCAAGATTGACAAATTTGAAAACCACACTTTGATCAAAGTTTTGGAGGAGAAACTTGATACACACATTGCTCCA
>DAOWFP010000150.1 GCA_030637895.1 Bacteroidota bacterium
AACCGACAGGTAGCCCCGGATGGGAGTCCTGCCAATTTCGCAATGATTAAGAATAGAATATTTCTAACGCTTACTGAACTGGAACTTCTTCCTGGCTTTGGGTTGGCCGGGCTTCTTACGTTCAACAACGCGTGGATCACGGGTTACAAAACCTTCAGCCCTGAGGGCAGGTTTATAATCGGGATTAATCTTGATCAGGGCTCTGGATATACCGAGGCGAAGTGCTTCAGCCTGGCCGGTCATTCCACCGCCATTAAGATTTACTTTGATGTCGTAATTATCCCTAAGCTCTAACAGGTTCAGGGGTTGTTCAACAACGTAATGAAGTTGTTTATCAGGAAAATAGTCTTTGAAATCTTTGCCGTTTACGATAATCTGGCCTTTGCCTTCACTCGTGTATACTCTTGCAATGGCAGCCTTCCTTCTTCCTATCGTATTGATAACTTCCATGGTCTTATTTAATTTTATTTAAGTCAAGTGTCTTTGGTTGCTGTGCCTCATGTGGATGATTTTCCTCAGCATAAACAAACAGGTTTCTGAACATTTCGCTTCCGAGCCTGCTCTTAGGGAGCATTCCCTTAATGGCCTTCTCTACAACAGCTGTGGGCGTCTTTGAGAGAAGATCTTCAGGAGTCTGAAAACGCTGACCGCCCGGCTATCCGGAATGGCGGACATACTGCTTGTCGGTCATCTTGTTACCGGTAAGCTTGATCTTTTCGGCATTGATCACAATCACGTTATCGCCACAGTCAACATGCGGAGTAAAACTTGGCTTATGCTTTCCCCTGAGTACCATTGCTACTACTGAAGCAAGACGTCCCAGTACTACGTCATTGGCATCAACAATGAACCATTCCTTCTCAACGGTCTCTTTATTTGCCGATACTGTCTTGTAACTTAATGTATTCACTTTTATCAGTTTTGTGCCTAAATTTGTGGATCGCAAAAATACAATTAATTTCTTTAAAACAAGAAGATATCAACAATAAATTTGTTGAAAACTGGAAGTCCTGATAATCAAGCAGATACAAGCGGCCTGAGTTTATAAAAAGAGATGCTTAAGAACGGACTTTTACTACCTGATTATTCAAGAGCTGGCAAATGTCAGAAAAAGAACTTGACTGTGCAATAGAAAACCCATCATTCAGTTATATTTATACTATTACTGCTGTTCACTTATGCCACTAACCCGAAAACAGATTCATGAGCAGGTATATTTCTATCTCCTGATTTTAATTGCCATCAGTCTGCCTCTTTCTGTTTATACCACCTCCATGTTTATGATCCTGTTATCAATCAACTGGGTGGTGGAAGGGAGGTATAGGGAGAAGTGGGAGATGGCGAAAGGGAACCGGGCTTTGCAACTATTCTTGTTGATCTTCGCTATGCACCTGGTGGGATTGCTCTGGTCCGACGACCTGGCCTATGGTCTGAGAGTATTGAGGATTAAACTCCCCCTGCTTTCATTACCCCTGATCATTGCAACCTCACCTTTCCTTGACATGCGCCGGTTCCGCGGTATATTGCTACTATTTTCTCTTGCTGTTTTCGTGGCTTCCATGGCCTCTGTGCTGAAGCTTGTTGGCTGGATCCAAGGCGGGATAGAGGGTTATCGGGACCTGAGCTTATTCATCCATCACATCCGTTTCTCACTGATGGTAGTGATGTCCCTGCTGATCTCTGTCTATTTCCTTTTTATTAAAAGAAGTTCCATATCAAGGCTGGAACGCATTTACCATACGGCAGTATTTATCTGGTTCCTTGTTTTTCTGGTACTGCTCAAGTCCCTATCCGGGATTGTGGTGGCCGGATTGCTGGCGTTCTTTCTCCTGCTGCGGGCGCTCTTTGAAATTCGCGACCCGGTCTTTCGCTTCATGGCCCTGGTGCCTGTGATCATGATCCCTCTCTTTTCCATTCTTTATATCAGTCGTGCAGTGGAGAAGTACTATACCATCGATGAGCTGGTGGTGGAGGACCTGGATCAATATACCATAGAGGGGAATCCATATGTGCACGATCCAGAAAACAGAGAAATAGAGAACGGACATTACGTTTGGATCCATGTTTGCGATGAGGAGCTTGAACAGGAGTGGAACAAGGTAAGTGAACTGGATTATGGTGGAAGAACGACCAACGGAAACTCCCTGCGGACGACCCTGATCCGCTTCCTTGCCTCGAAGGACCTGAGAAAGGATGAAGGAGGACTGAGGCAGCTTTCACAGGCAGAGGTCAGAGCCATTGAGAGGGGGACTGGCAATCATATTTATTTGCAGCGTTTCAGGCTGTATCCACGCATCTACGAGGTGATATGGGAGTTCGATCGCTATGGGATGGGATTTGCCCCTAACAATAAATCGGTGGTGCAGCGTTATCTCTATATACAGGCCAGCTGGTCCATTGCCCGTGAACATCTTCTATTCGGTGTGGGGAACGGGGATGTGCGTCAGGAATTCAAGCTTTACTATGATGCAATAGATTCTCCGCTTGTAGAAAATCAGAGAGGTAGTGTCAACAACCAGTATCTTTCAGGGCTTATTGCTTTCGGACTGGGAGGGCTGGTTATTTTCCTGGTGGCACTGGTGGCGCCGCTATTCCTTGCTCACAGACAGCGGTCATTCCTGGCGAGTGGCTTCCTGATCCTTATAATGATTTCCATGCTTAGTGGAGGTACCCTGGATTGCGACACCGGGGCAGCTTTTGGAGGCTTTTTCTATTCCTTGTTTCTCTTTGGACCCTCCTTCCCCTGGCTCAAATCTGATAAAGTAGGGACTGAGCGTTTCACTACATCTGAGCTTGCCGATGAGTGAGCGACTTCAGAGGGATTTCTACAGCCGGGATGTGTTGGAAGTAGCACCCCGGCTGCTGGGGCAGCACCTGGTAAAAGTTGCATCCGATGGAACAAGATCCAGCTATGTGATCACCGAAACCGAAGCCTACCGGGGAGGGGAGGACCTGGCCTGTCATGCCAGCAAGGGCAGAACCCCGCGAACCGAAGTGATGTTTGGTGAAGGAGGACATCTCTACATGTACCTGATTTATGGCATGTACTGGATGATGAATGTGGTATGCGGTCCTGAGGATGTTCCTCAGGCAGTCCTTTTCAGGGGGCTTCAGGAAGTCAGTGGTCCGGGTCGTCTCACGCGGCTGCTGGGGGTGGATCGTGGTTTTTACGGGGAAGACCTGGTAAGATCGGATCGGATCTGGATCGAAGAGATCGGATCGTCACCCGCGTATTCCACCGGTCCCCGGATTGGAATTGATTATGCAGGGGAGCCCTGGAAGGACATGCCGTGGCGTTTTCTTATGAATCTTTAACTAATCCCACCACCCGGTCAACTAGACTCAAACCCATAATTGTTATATATTTGCATACTTTTTAACCCTCACATACTGAATGAATGGAAAATTTCCGTCGCTATAACCTGATCCTCGGATGGGGCGTATTCCTTGTCTCACTGATTGTCTACCTGCTTACCATGGAACCCACAGCCAGTTTCTGGGACTGTGGAGAGTTCATTGCAACAGCTTATAAAATGGAGGTGGGACATCCTCCCGGAGCACCTTTTTTCATGATACTGGGACGCTTTTTCACCCTGTTTGCCGGGGGAGATGTGACCAAAGTGGCGGTGAGCATGAATATTTTGTCGGCCATGGCCAGTGCGTTTACCATTCTGTTCCTTTTCTGGACGCTGACCCACCTGGTGAGGAAATTTTTCTCTAAGGACGATCAAAACGGACAGGTGGCCATGATTTCCATTTTCGGAGCTGCCCTGGTTGGCTCCCTGGCCTATACCTTTTCGGACTCCTTCTGGTTCTCTGCCGTTGAGGCCGAGGTCTATTCTACCTCTTCGCTATTTACAGCCGTGGTATTCTGGGCCATACTCAAATGGGAAAATGTGGCTCATAAACCCGGGGCCAACCGGTGGTTGATCCTGATTGCCTATTTGATGGGGCTCTCCATAGGGGTTCACCTGCTGAACCTGCTGGCCATCCCTGCCATTATCATGGTTTACTATTTCAAAAAATATACTCCCACTGTGAGGGGTGTTATTGCGGCCCTGGCAGTTTCGGTGGGCATCCTCGGTGTGGTCAATTACATGCTAATTCCAGGTTTAACGGCCATTGCAGGCAAGTTTGAATTGATTTTTGTAAATGGGATGGGCCTGCCATTTAATTCGGGAGTGATTGTATATGGCTTGCTGCTTTTCGGAGCAATGATTTTTGGGATTTACAGGACCCATAAGCTGGGAAAGGTTCTCTGGAACACCGTTCTGCTTAGTCTTTTTGTGATTGTAGTGGGATACTCTTCCTATGCGATTATTGTTATCCGTTCAGCAGCCAATACTCCCCTCGACGAGAGTAATCCTGATACGGTCTTTTCATTGCTCAGCTATCTGAACCGGGAGCAGTACGGGTCCAATCCACTGGTATATGGTGCGTTCTTCAACCACAGACCCATCAGCATCAAGGAGGGCAAGCCCAGCTACTACAAGAACGAAGACAAGTATTACCAGGTGAATAAGAACAGGGACTACGAATATGACAGTGAGGCCAAAGGAGTCTTTCCCCGGATGTGGAGTACCCAGGACAGGCATGCCAATGAGTATATTTACTGGGGCGGGATGACTGAAGCAGAGTTATACGATGTACGGCGCGATGCTGAGGGGAATCCGGCCATGAACCAGATGGGCGGCTATAGTTATGACCGCAGCAGGGCCATTGGAAGGCCTACCTTTGGTCAGAATATGCGCTTTTTCTTCCGCTACCAGGTGGGGTATATGTACCTCCGCTATTTTATGTGGAACTTTGCCGGACGGCAGAATGATATTCAGGGGCATGGTGAGCTGACCAAGGGGAACTGGATCAGCGGAATTAAGTTTATCGACCAGACCCGCCTGGGACCACAGGACAATATGCCGGCATCCATTGTGGATAACAAGGCGCACAACAAGTATTATTTGTTGCCGCTACTGCTGGGGCTGGCCGGAGCCTTCTTTCACTATAAAAAGCATAACCAGGATTTCTGGGTGGTGGCACTGCTCTTTTTGCTT